>NZ_CAMHFP010000014.1 GCF_946184425.1 uncultured Methanobrevibacter sp.
TGCTTTTTGCATTTCTGAACCGTATTCTGTGATGGTTCTGTGTGTTTGTGAGGATGAACAGCATTTGTTTCTTGATGGACAGTGTTTACATGCTTCGTAGTTATTGTATAGTCTTTTTATTTTATCTGGTTTTTCTGGGTCTTTGTGTGGTTCAGTGTATGTTTTAAAGTGATGCATATATTGGTTTTCTGGGCATTTGAATGCATCTAATTCATAATCGTATATGAAATTGTCTTTATGATGGGGATTTTCGTTTATTTTACCTGTTTTTTCTTTGGATTGTTTTCTAGTTGGTATTAATCCATCTATTTTTTATCTGCAAGGTAGGATAATGATATTTGGTTTAAGTATATTGTGTCGGGCTTATGTATTTTGGTTTGGTTTGTATGTTTCTTATTGCTTTTTCTGCGATGTTTGGTAGTTCATAATGGTCTGTAGGGTTTTGTGTGACGTTTATTGCACAGATTAGTTTGGTGTCATAATCGACTGCAGATTAGATATTATAGGCAACATGAAGTTTCCTTTCTTTCCTTTCATAAATCTGGCTTCTATATCATTTACAGGTATTCTGTCTTGTCCTGTGAATGTGAATTGTGTTTCTATTCCATATAATAGTTCTAATTTATCTTCATCATTCATGTCTTTCTTTTCCAGTAATCTTTGGGCAGGTTTGTGAAGTTTTTCAAGGCTTTCAGAGTCTATTGGTCGTCCTTCGTAGTAATCTACCAATATTTGTGTTTCTTTTTTGGTAATGGTGGTGTTGTTGGAATTGTATGCTTTTTTGATGGTTCCATCAATTGCAACGTGATTAAAATCAGTGAATCCTTCATCAAAGACCTTTTTTAAGGTCATTTTCAATAATACTTCGAAATAACAGCCATATTCTCTCCTGTATCTTTGAATTGATCTTTCTGATGGTCTGATATCATCACAAACGTATTTAAATATATCATGGTACCTTGCCATGTCTGTAATTATGGATGTTCTATCAATATATTGGATTTTAGCATAAACCAGTAATTTTAACATAGAATCAACAGGAAGGGAGTCCCTTCCTTTCTTTTTCTTAGGTTCTTTGATTTCCAAAAGTGGAAAAACTTCATCAATAAATTCGACCACAAAACGAGAAATATGATCCTTTGGAACATTTCAATCTAATGTCTTAATTCCTAATTTTGCTTGATTCTTATCAAATTTTCTTTTAACCATAAAAAACAACACCAAAACTAATTATACTTAATATAAAATATATACAACAAAGTATATAAACTCAACTGTTTAAAAATCAATTAAATTAAAAATAAAAAAATAAAATAAATCCAAACAACTAAAAACAAATAAATAATCTAAAAAATTTAAAATTACGAATTTTAAATTACTATGATAGAAAAATAATAAAAATTAAAGCAAAAAATTTTTTCACAAAAATTCAAAAATTAATTTTGGCGGACACCCTTTTACAAAATTATCAAAGTTGAATAAATTTATGTAGATTGGCTAATTATTTTTTCCAATTATATGTCTTCTCTTTATTTTAATTTAATATATGAGTAATATTTTTTATAGCAAATAATTTTCAATAAATATTATGATAGTAACTTTTAATAATTTTGCATAGTAAATTTTACCTGTTTTTCGAACGGCAATGTTATTAAGTAAGTTATTTATATGCTCTTAAACAAATATTTATAAAAAGTGAGAAGTAGTGTAATTATGAATGAAACATATATGATTAATTGGGCATATGTTATTCTTTTATTTATTCTAGGTTTTATTACATACAGAAGAAAATCCCTGGATTTATTCGGATCAGCAGTCATGATTATCATGGGTATTGTAATTATCTTTTCAGCGGGAGCAAATTGGTTGATTTTAATTGTCCTGTTTCTTGTCATGTCACTTCTTGCAACAAAATTCTCTAAAAAATATAAGATGTCCTTAGGTGAATTTGAAGGAAGAAGAACTTCCAAAAATGTTATTTCAAATGGTGTTGTGGCATGTTTCATGGCTGCATTTGGAGGGTACTATTCTACTTTTGTAGGTGGTTTTATAGGAGCCATTGCAACAGCGACTGCCGATACTTTGGCTTCCGAAATTGGGGTATTGGATCAGCATCCTCGCCTGATTACAACTCTTCAGGCTGTGGACCCTGGTACAAACGGTGCCGTATCTCCTTTAGGAACTCTAATTGCAATAATTGGGGCGGCAATAATTGGTATTGCAGCATTCCTTTTAGGTGTTGAATTTGATTTTGTAGCTGCAATAGTGGTTGCAGTTGTTTCCGGAACTGTAGGTTGTTTTATAGATAGTATTTTAGGTGCTCTTTTTGAAAATCATGGTTGGATGACCAATGAACATGTAAATCTTCTTGCAACAATCGCAGGTGCACTTGTTGGAATTTTCTTAATGAATTTATTTTAATCTATTTTTTATTTTCAATATTCAACATAATTTCATTTTTTCAAAGTTAATTTTAAATAAATTATTTTAACTATTAAATATAAAAATTATATTAGTATATTTTATTAGGTGATATTTATGAAAGGTCTTATTTTAATCATGGATGGTATGGGTGACCGTCCTATTAAAGAATTGGGAAATAAAACTCCTCTTGAAGCTGCAAATACTCCAAATATGGATAAAATGGCTGAAGAAGGAATAACTGGGATTATGGATTCAATCGCTCCAGGTATTATTCCTGGAAGTGATACCGCACACTTGTCCATTTTAGGATATGACCCTTATGAAGTATATACTGGAAGGGGTCCTTTTGAAGCAAATGGTGTCGGTGTTGATGTATTGCCTGGAGACATTGCATTCAGATGCAATTTCTCAACTGCAGATGAAAACCTAATAGTAACTGACAGGCGTGCAGGCAGAATCAAAGAAGGCACAAAAGAAATAGTCGATGTGTTGAACACAATGGTTTTGGAAGACTATCCAGACATCAAAATCATTTTCAAGGAATCCACAGGCCATAGGGCAGTTTTAGTTTTAAGGGGTGAAGGGCTTTCAGGTAAAGTAAGTGATGCAGACCCTAAAGTTGAAGGAAATAAACCAAAAGAAGTAAAAGCTTTGGACGATACTCCTGAAGCGGCGAAAACTGCAGACATATTGAATAAATTAGTTGTAAAAACTTATGAAATGGTTAAAGATCATCCTGTTAACTTAAAAAGAATTGAAGAAGGTTTGCCTCCTGCAAATATTGTCATTCCTCGTGGGGCAGGTGAAGTTCCTGTTGTGGAATCATTAAATGAAAAATATGAAGTTAATTCAGCATGCATAGCGGAAACAGGTCTTATTATGGGTATTGGAAGATTTGCAGGCATGGACATTATTGAAATGGACGATGTAACTGGTGGAATTGACACCAATTTAGAAAACATTAGGGATACAATTGTAGATCAGGTTAAAAATTCAGAACATGACTTTTTCCTTATAAACATCGATGGTGCTGATGAGGCTGGACATGACGGACAGACAAAAGAGAAAAAGGAATTCATTGAAAAGGTCGATGAAGTTGTAATGAGTGAACTGATAAAGCTTGAAGATGTCTATATTTATTTGACTGCAGACCACTCAACACCTATCTCTGTAATGAATCACTCAGGAGATCCTGTGCCGGTATTAATCAGAGGTCCTGAAGTCAGAACTGATGATGTTAAAGAATTCTCAGAACGTGCTTGTGCAAAAGGAGGATTAAACAGAATTAGGGGTGCTGATGTAATGAATATTATGATGGATTTAATGAATTATGCTCATAAATTTGGAGCTTAGGTGATGAAATGGCGGCTAAAAAACTTTTCGGAACATCTGGAATAAGAGGAAAGATTGGCTCTGAAGTAACATGTGAACTTGCATTGAATGTCGGTAAATCCTTAGCTTACTATTTGGGTAATGAAGGTTCTGTTGTTCTTGGATATGATACAAGGACAACAAATAAAATGCTTGATCAGGCAATTTGTGCAGGATTGCTTGAAAGTGGTGTGGATGTAATCAAAATTGGTATGGTTCCAACACCGTTGGTAGGTTATGCTACCGAAAAATTAGGTGCCGATGCGGGAATCATGCTTACTGCGTCCCATAACCCTTCCCAATATAACGGAATTAAATTATGGAATAAAAATGGAATGGCATACACTTCTGCTCAGGAAGCTAAAATTGAAGAAATTTATGGCGAAAAATCCTACATTTCCGTAACTTGGGATAAAATAGGTCGTTTAAGTATAAATGAAGAGATTAAAGGCCAGTATATTGATGATTTGGTTTCAATGGTGGATATTAAAGAAGGTCTTAAAGTTGTTATTGACTGTGCATCAGGTGCGGGAAGTGAAATATCACCTTTAGTATTTAGAAAAGCGGGATGTGAAGTTACCACCCTTAACTCACAACCGGATGGATTTTTCCCGGGAAGAAATCCTGAACCTAATGCAGAAAACCTTCAGACATTGATGAAAACAGTTGTAGCTATTGGAGCTGATTTGGGTATTGCACATGATGGTGATGCTGACAGAATGATTACTGTTGATGAAAATGGAGATATTTCCCCATTTGATTCATTGCTGGCATTAATATCCAAGGAATTTGATGGTGACATTGTAACAACTGTTGATGCAGGATTATGTATGGATGAATCCGTAAAAGGTGAAGTTTTAAGAACTCCTGTTGGTGATGTAAATGTGGCTGAAGTAATCATTGAAAAGAATGCCGCATTTGGAGGCGAACCATCCGGAACATGGTTGCATCCTGATTTCTGCATGTGTCCTGATGGAATCCTGTCAGGTTTAAGAATGGCAGAATTGGTTTCTAGGAAAGGCAAATTATCCAATCTTTTAGCTGAAATTCCTTCATATCCTAATATTCGTGAAAAAATTACCTGCTCTAAGGAAGCAAAAATCAAAGTCATGGAAAATATGGAAGAGTTGCTTAAAGGAGCATTTGATGATATTCGTGAAATCAACTCAATCGACGGTGTTAGATTAACATTTGAAGATGACAGTTGGGTTTTGGTAAGACCATCCGGAACTGAAGACTACATCAGAATAACTTTGGAATCCCGTGATGCAAAAAGGGCTGAAGAAATTAAAGAAACCTGTGTGGAAATTATTAATGAAAACTTATAGATGAGTTACTCATCTAACTATTTTTTTTTATTTTTAACATTTTATTGATTATCTGATTCATTTTTAAGAGATTTTTCAAGCTCTTCGGTTGATGCCTTTGGAGATATTCTCTCAAGAATTGATGATCCGTAATGTGGCAGGATTACAAGCCCTATGATTGTTGCCATCCAAAATGAAATCATCCTTTCAACAACGGTTACAGGTGCGGTTATTGCAGTTGAAATGCCTGAAGTTGAATACAGGTATATCATTGTTCCGTCAACTGCTCCAAGACCTCCTGGAAGCAATGGAATCATTCCTATAAGTGATGCAACGATGAACACTTCTCCAATTAGTGAAAAACTTGTCACTGCTCCAAATGCCAAAAAGACGAAGTACACTCTTGAAATTTCAACAATCCAGATTAGAAATGACAATGGAATTGTGGTGTATAATACTTTTTTATTTGAAATCAGAAGATTCATTGTATTTTGAAAACCGTTAATGTTTTCGTGTATTGTTTCTTCCAGATGCTCTGAATCCTTTTTAAATCGGTTGGTTAATCTAAATATAAATTTCTCAATACGATTTCCGAAATTTAAATTGATACACATATAAACAAGAATAATCAAAATCAGAATGATGGCTATTGCGGCTATAATCATAATTACTATAAGCCAATCAGGGATATTCGGACTAAAACTTAATGTGAATATTGTAATGACTGTCAAAACGATGAACGGAAATGTGTCCAATACTCTGTCTGCAACAACGGTAGCAAATGTCTCCTTAATTTTGTATCCATGTTCTTTTGCAAGGATATATGCCCTTACAGGTTCTCCTCCGCCACGACCTGAAGGTGTGATGTTGTTAATGGCAAATCCGACCATTGTAATCGGAAGCAATGTTTTAAAACTTATGTTTATATTTGCTGTTTTGTTAAGCATATTCCAGCGGAGATTGTACAAAAGAAAAGTAATAATCTGCAATGCTATGGCCAATCCTATTAACATCATATTAGCCATTTTCAAAGCATTCCATACCTTGTCCACACCAATTATTCCAAGCATCGCTGAAAAAATTACGATACTTGCGACCACAAATATTGCCGTTCTTTTATCCATCGATTAATTTTATAAATTTAATATTATAAATTAATTTTGATTTATTCAAAAATGGCTATATGGTGGGATATTTCAAATCAGTTACATTATATTAGTTTTAATCATTCAATAACTTATTTTTTCACTTTATTTTTAATAAAAACTTTTATATTGTCAATTTAGGTATTATGAGCATTGAATGAACTTATTGTTTTATGAGAAAAAAAGAATCTGTATGATTTTTTTGTTTAACATTATAATTTATGATTTTTATTCTATTTAAACTTGTATATCTAATTTTTTCAATGAAAGAAAAAGTTTTCTATAAGTTTTTTTTTATTTAATTGAGTTTAATGTATCTAAATAAATTTTTATCTTCTTTTAATTGGAATGGGGTGTAAAATACTTTGTAATATCTATTTAAAAAATTTAATCTTGTTTAATCTTTTTAAACAGTCTTTAAACACGTTATTGCTGTTAATTTTGTCATTGTAATATAAATATTACACTTATAGCTCAATTAAACCTTCTGGTTTCTTTATTGGCATAAGTATATATACTTTGGGCATTAGACTAAAATCATGTTTAATAGGAAAAACCTGTTAATTTTACTTTTATTTATAATTGCTGTCGGAACTGTATCTTCAGTAAGCGCTGCTGATGTGAACAATGAGACAGTAATCGATTCTACGGATGGTAATGTGGAATTAACAGATGATTTAAATGATAATAATTTGGCATCTGTTGAAAATGATGATGAAACAGTTGACAATGTACTTAAATTAAATGAAAAATCTTTCTATGATCTTCAGAATTTGATTGACAATGCAAAATCAGGATCAACAATTTCATTAACTTCTGATTATTATTGTGACTCTGATTTTGAGGGTTATGGAGTTGAAATCAATAAACCTCTGACAATCAACGGTAACGGACACACTATTGATGCGCAAGAGTATAAGGGAATATTTTTAATCTATTCTGATGGTGTTGTTTTAAATAACATAAAATTTGTAAACGGATTTGACGATTATGAAGGTGGTGCTGCATTATTTATTCTAAATAATTTAACTACTGTTAATAATTGTCAATTCATAGATAATGTGGCGGAAAAGGATGGTGGAGCAATATATACTTCAGGACGTCTTGTGGTCAATAACTGTAAATTCACAGGTAACCGTGCTGAGAATGGTGCGGCAATTTATGCTTTTTATCCTGATTATGGAGATGAATCTGTAACAATATCAGGTTCTACTTTTGAAAATAATCGTGCTAGTAGTTATGGTGGAGCTATATATTTGGATTCTGACACTCAGGATAAGTTATTTGCTGATGGTGCTGCTAAAAGCTATATAAAAAACACTGTATTCAGGGAGAATCAAGCAAAATATGGTGGTGCAATATTCAATTTCCAATACACCGATATTCTTAACGGTGAATTTTATGACAATTATGCCAGCGAGGGAGGTGGAGCTATCTATATGAACAATGGTTACGTGATTGTTGAAGATGATGGCGATGAATTCTCACAAACTTACGGATTGATTATTCACGGTACCTCTAAATTTATAGGAAATGAAGCTAATACGTATGGGGGAGCTATTAGACTTTACGCAGCTCCTGATCATGTTAAATATGGTGTTAAAGGATATTTCAGAGTTTCAGGCAACACTTTATTCGAGTCAAATTATGCGGGAACCGGCGGTGCATTATCTTTCAGTGGAGTGGCTGATGCTATTGTGGAAGATGCGACATTCAGATATAATGATGCTGACAGTCAGGGCAGTGCAATGACTAACGGTACTGCAGTTCGCTGTGTTTTTGAAGGAAATTCCGCTCCTGTAACTTACAATACTAAAATTATTGAAAATGTTGAAGGTAAATTAACATTGGTGCAATCAGGTTCCTATTATGGTGACAAGACCATAACTGTGACTTTAACCAATGCAAAGACTAATGCACCTTTGTCAGGTAAAAAAGTAAATATTGCAATTAATGGAAAATCTGTTACATTAACAACCAATTCCGCAGGTAAGGCTACCTATAAGGTTCCATTTGCCCCTGGAACTTACACAGCAACTGCAACAGTTTCAGACAAAAACATTAATGCAAAATCTGTAAAATTATCCAATATCAGAATTCTCAAAGCACCTATTACAATCGCCCCATATAAGCTGTCAACACCATACGATTCAGGAAAATATTTCCAGGTCAAGGTAGTCAACACCAAAACCAAAAATGCTGTTGGTGGAGTTAAGCTTAAATTGACTATCTACACTGGCCGTTCAGCAAGGGCTGTATATGTAAACACCAATTCTTTGGGAGTTGCCAAATACGCTGCGTCCACACTTGCAATTGGTGCTCATAAAGTTATTGTAAGCAATGCTCAGCCTGCATATTGCACAGGCACAAATAAAATCAGTTCAATTTCAGTTTCAAAGGCAAGTTACAGCATTTACGCTCCAAGGGTATCAAATGCATTTAAAATGGGCACATTTAATATAGCTGTTAAAAATAAGGTATCAGGCAAAGTTGTACCTGGTGTTGCACTTACAGTTAAGATTTACACCGGATCCAAATTCTCCACACTTGTGGTAAAAACCAATGCTAAAGGTGTAGCCAGCATAAGTACCAAAACTCTTGCAAAAGGCAGTCATAAGGTTGTAATCAACATTAAGGCCAATGCCAAATATAATGCGGCCGCTGCAACCAGCTATATTAACATTGTAAACAAAATACCTACAAAATTAGATTATGAGATGCCGTTAGTTTTCTATGCTACACATGATGGATATCACTCCCACACTTACGCTGTGAGGGTTTCTGTAATTTTAAAGGATAATACTGGAGAAATATTGAGAAAACCGGTAACATTAATCCATTCAGGTGGTTACACTGCCAATGGTTATTCTGGTGATTCTATCACTGTCAGTGGTGGAAGACCTGGAACTGTCACTATACGATTCGCCGGTGACAGTAGATATGCTGCAAGTTCCTATAAGATTGATTTAGGATATGATATTTAGATTAAACAAGAGATTTCATTCTCTTATCTTTTTTTTATTTTTTCTATAATTTCTTCATGTTTAAAATATTCTTTTTAAAAAAAGCAGGGAATTCATTAAAATTTAAATAAATAAAAATAGTAATTGAAGAAGAAATTTATTCTTCTTCTGCGATAAATGCGTCTATTCCGAGAGCTGCGCATTCTGGGCAAACCCAGTCATCTGGCATGTCTGCAGGAGTTTTTCCAGCAGGGATATTGTATGCAGGGTCGCCTTTTTCTGTATCAAATCTGTATTCACAGTGTAAACAAACATATACTGTCATTTTAAAATCTCCTTTTTAGTTTCACTATTATTGTTATAATAATAGCTAATTATATTTTGACTCTATTTTAACTCATATTTAAAATTACTTATTTTTTTAGGAAAGTTAATTAATAAGTAAGGAGTTAAACATATATCATTATAAGATAATTTTATAAGGGGATATAAAATGAAAGCGATTATTTTAAGTGCTGGTGAAGGGTCCAGAATGAGGCCGTTAACACTTACAAAGCCTAAGACCATGTTGCCAGTTGCCGGAAAGCCAATCATACAATATAATATCGAATCATTAAGAAACAACGGTATAACTGATATTTTATTAATTGTGCGGTACAAAGAAGAGATGGTTCGTGACTACTTTGGTGACGGTAGTGATTTCGGCGTTAACATAACTTATAAAACTCAAAAAGATTTCCTGGGAACTGCAAATGCAATTTCCTATGGGGAAGATTTCATTGAAGACAGTCTAATTGTTCTGAATGGAGATATCATTCTTGATGATGAAATCATCAATGAAATTATTAAAAAGTATAATTATATGAATCCTGACACATTGATGGTATTGACTGAAGTGGAAGACCCTTCAGCTTTTGGTGTTGTTGAAATAGAAGACGGAAACATTAAAAATATTGTTGAAAAGCCTAAAAAGGAAGATGCTCCAAGCAATCTTGTCAACACAGGAATCTATATTTTTAATAAAGATATTTTTGATAAGATTAAAAATACAGAAATCTCCGAAAGAGGAGAATACGAAATTACTGACTCATTATCTATGCAGATTGAAGATGACAAAAAGGTAATTGGCCATAAAACCAACAAGGATTGGATTGATGTGGGTCGTCCATGGGAATTGATTGAAGTTAATGAGGAACTGATAGGTCAACTTAAAACAGAAATCAAAGGAACTATAGAGGATGGGGCTCATATTCATGGGGAAGTATTTCTGGATGAGGGAAGTATCATTCGTGCCGGAGTTTACATTGAAGGAAATGTGTACATAGGTAAAAACTGTGATATTGGTCCTAATTCCTATATTCGTGGTAATTCCTACTTTGGCGATAATGTTCACGTTGGTAATGCAGTTGAAATCAAAAATTCAATTGTCATGGAAAACACTAACGTCAGCCACTTAAGTTATGTTGGAGATTCTGTGATAGGATCCAACTGTAACATAGCTGCCGGAACTAACATTGCTAACCTGAGATTCGACAATCAATCCGTCAAAACCAAAATCAAAAATAAGATGATAGACAGTGGAAGGCGTAAGCTTGGTTCAATCATTGGAGATTCTGTTAAAACAGGAATCAACTCCAGTTTTTCTCCTGGAGTAAAGGTCGGCCACAATTCCACTATTGGATCTGGGGTTTTGTTATATGATGATGTACCCTCCGATACCCGTGTATTGGTAAAACAAAATCATATCATACAAGATAAAAATAAGAAAAAATAATTGGCGATATTATGGAAAATAAAAAAGACTCTATTGTAATATGCCCTGGTGCACAAGTAATTGGTGATGTTGAATTGGGAGAAGACGTATCCATCTGGCATGGTGCCGTTTTAAGGGGGGATACTGATTCAATCACAATAGGTGACAATTCAAATGTCCAAGATAATTGTGTTGTTCACTGTACTGCTGGTTTTCCAGTTGAAATAGGAAAGAATGTCTCTGTCGGTCACGGAGCAGTTGTTCACGGATGCAAACTGGAAGACAACGTTTTGATTGGAATGAATGCAACTGTTTTAAACGGCGCATGCATAGGTAAAAATTCCATTGTGGGTGCAGGTGCTGTTGTAAGTGAGGGAAAGGAATTTCCAGAAGGAAGCTTAATACTGGGAGTCCCCGCCAAAGCAGTCAAGCAGGTCACAGAAGAACAGATTAAACATATTCAAGATAATGCAGATAACTACCTCAAACTTTCCAAACAATATAAGGAAGACTGAATTATGAAACCAAGACAAATTGTAGATGAAATGGATTCCTATGTTCCTGGCAGGTCACAAGATGAAATTGCAGAGGAATTCAACTTAAATAAAGATGAAATTATTAAATTAGGTTCAAATGAAAATCCCTGGGGTCCATCTCCAAAGGCTATGGAAGCTATTGAAAAGGAAATCATGTCAATTAACAGATATCCTGAGTCTCAGCTAAAAGAACTGGTTCATGAAATGGCTATGTATAGTGATGTTGATGACTCACAGGTTATTGTTGGTGGGGATGGAGCTGATGAAATCATAGATGTGCTTGCAAAAACATTCATTGATGAGGGTGATGAATTTGTTGTTCCGTTACCTTCCTACATGTATTATGAATACCTGTTGCAGCAGTATGGAGCCCATCCGGTTTATGCCAAATGGGATTTGGATAAAAACGAATTGGATGTGGATTCAATTTTTGACTGCATAAGCGAAAAAACAAAAATGATTTTTTTATGCAGCCCGAACAATCCTACAGGAACTTTAATCGGAAAAGAAATCCTTGCAGATATTGCAGCTAAAAATCCGAATATTCTCATTGTAATCGATGAGGCATACTTTGAATATTCCGAAGTCACAAACAAGGATTTGATTAATGAATATGATAATATTTTCATAATCAGAACAATGTCCAAGGTTTTAGGTCTTGCTGGTATGAGGATAGGTTATGGTTTGGCTTGTGCGGAGATTATTGAATATATGCATAGGATTAAGCCTGTATTTTCACTTACAAGATTATCTTTTGCCGCTGCTCTCAACACATTCAGAGACAAAAAATACATTGCCGAATCAATCGAAAAAGGAATTGAGTCAAGACAGTATTTATATGAAGAATTATCAAAAATCGATTCACTTAATGTATTTCCATCAAAATCTAATTTCATGTTGATTGGTGTTAAAGACACTGGTTTTACAGCATCTGAATTGGCTTTGGAACTTATGAAACGTGGAATTATTGTTAGAGATTGTACTTCTTTTAAGGGATTGGATGAATATTGGATAAGAATCAGTATTTGCACTCTTGAAGAGGATGAGAAATTTATTAATGTTATGAAAGAGGTTTTAAATTAAATGTTTATCGGTGGAACGGTAATATCTTCAGTGGAATTTCATGGAAATATGTCACTGGTTATTTTCATGTCAGGTTGTCCATTAACCTGCAGATATTGCCATAATGTTGAATTATTTGAAGATAAAACTGAATGGTCTCTTGAAAAAGTGAAAGAAGAGATAGATTCTTCTGCAGATTTTTTAGATGCCATTGTAATTTCCGGAGGGGAACCGTTGGTTCAGACTGATGCGGTCATAGAAATATTTAAATATGTTCGTGAACTGGGTCTTAAAACAAAATTGGATACCAGTGGAATTTATCCCGAAAAGATACGTGAACTTCTGAATCTTAAGCTTATCGATTATGTTTCTTTGGATGTCAAAACAACTTTTTCAAAATACAGAAAGATTACGGGATCTAATGTCGGATTCAAGGTTAAAAAGTCAATGGAATTAATAAACAGCAATCCTGATGTTCATCTTGAGTTAAGGACAACTTATGTTCCGACATTGCATACTAAAAAGGATATCCTCAATCTTGTTGATGAGATTGAAGGGGATATCTATACTCTTCAGCAATTCAGAAATAAGAATGTTTTAGACCCGGCTCTTGAAAAAGTGGAGGTTCCGAATCCTCATGACTTAAGAAAAATAGCTGAAGAAATCAAACCTTATTTCGACGGTCAGGTTAAAGTGAAAAGCGCCGAATTTGGAGAGCAGATAATTTAATATTAAATGGAGGTGTCAATTTGCCAATTTTATCTTTTTCAAGTAATGATATTGATGTTATTACTGGTAAAAAAACAAGAACTATACGTAAAACTTGGAAGACTCCTCTTAAAAAAGGTGATAGGCTTTATTGCTATTGGAATCTTGTATCTAAAGAAAAAATGAAGATTTTTGAAGCCATCGTAACTGATGTTGAAAACATTCCGTTCAGTGAAATTGAAGGCAATGAGGAATTGGCCAGACAGGAGGGATTTGAAGATGCAAAGGATATGCTTCGTGAATTTAAGAAGATGTATGGTGGCAGAATCGACAAATCCGAAGAGTTCCAAATAATCTATTTTGAAAAGCTCAACATTGACGATTGGAAAGGAGACAAGATAGATGAAAAGGCCATGATTACGAAAAGGGCAGATATTCTTTTTGACACTGGTAAGTTTGATAAATCTACAATGTGTTATGATGCCGCTTTAAGACTGGATCCAAATGATGTTTATTTGCTTAACAAGCAGGGAGATAACCTGTCCAGATTGGGCAGGTTCATTGATGCAATTGAATGTTATGACAAGGCATTGGAAATTGAGCCTGACAATGAGTATATTTTAAACAACAAGGCTATTGCCCTTTTAAATTCCGGAAATATTAATGAGGCATATAAATCAAGCACCATTGCATATAATTTCGCTCCAAGCAATCCTATCGTTTTGTATTGGAGAGGATTTATTCTGGAAATGCTGGGAAGATATGACCAGGCATTAAGGATTTATGACAAGCTTATTCAAATTGATGGCGAAAACCCTGAAGTATGGAACTCCCGCGGTAATCTGTTGACTGATATGGGAAGACCTGAAGAAGCTATCGAATCATTTAATAAAGCTGTAGAAGTTTGTTTGGATGATTCTGAAATGGATGCTTCCGCAATCAATAGGATGGGCAATGCCTTCATTGATTTGGGTAAATTCGATGAAGCTTTAGATTGCTTTAATAAAGCTATTTCTCTTGAAAAATACAATATTGACTTTTTATTAAATAAAGGTGTTGTATTGATGGAATTGGGAAAATTTGAAGAAGCGGTAGATAGTTTTAATCAGGTGTTGCTTAGAAATCCGGATAATGAGGATGCATTTTTCTTAAAAGAGGAATGTTTGGAAAACTTTTAGATATTTGGTTTTGTGATGTAGATTGCTGTTCTACACTTTATTAATTTTTATTTTACATTTGCTTATTTTAGAAAAAAGATTATTTTAATTTAATGAAATCCTATATCTTGTGATTTAATTATTCATAAAATCAATTTAATGAGAATAAAATTTGGTGATGGTGGGAGTTTAATTATTTTTTATATTTTTTAATTAAACTCATTCCCCATTCGGTCATTTCGTCTGCTTTTTCCTGTGAGTCTGATTCTGAAAAGCATCTGAAAATTGGTTCTGTTCCGGATGGTCTTATGATTACCCATCCATCTTCTTTAAGGATTTTTACACCGTCTGTCAGGTCTAATTTAAAATCTGTTGTAGTTTTAATCTCTTCTGCAATGTTGTTCATTACTTCCTGCTTTTGATCGTCGCTACATTCGATTTTCATTTTACTTGAATAATAAATTGGAAGCTCTGAAACTAATTGGGACAATGTTTTTTTCTCTTTGGCAATTGTTTCTAAAATTTTTGCCACAGTCATTACAGCATCCCTTCCATAAACGAAGTCAGGGAAAATTAAACCGCCATTTTCTTCCCCTCCAAACAGACCATTTTCCTCTTTGAGTTTACGGGCTACAAGCAAATCTCCAACAGCGGTGGCTATAACTTTACCGTTGTATTCTTCTGCAATATCATAAATTGCCTGTGATGTAGCAACGGTTGTAACGATTGTTCCTCCATTGTTTTCTTTAAACATTTGTTTTTCTACAAGTGTGAATGTTTTATCTCCCAAAACAAAGCTGCCATTCTCATCAATGCAGATGGTTCTGTCTGCATCTCCGTCATGTGCAAGACCGATATCTGCGTTAAGATTTTTAACAACATTTATTAACTCCTGCAAGTTTTCTTCAATCGGTTCTGGGTCACGGCCTGGGAAAAATCCGTCAGCTTGACAATTGAGTGTTGTTACTTCACAGCCAAGTTTTCTAATCAGGTATGGTGCAGTGTATGATCCTGCTCCTGAACCGCAATCCACGACAACTTTCAGATTTGCTTCTTTGATTGCCTTGGCATCAACTTTGGAAATTGCTTCATCGATATACTCCTCAATGATTTTGTCATTTTTGTATAATTTTCCAATTTCAGACCAATGTGCTCTTTTAGGTTCTCCGTCAAAGTACAGTTTTTCGATTGCAAGATCCATTTCATCAGGTATTCCAATACCGAATTCATCCAAAAATTTGAGACCGTTATATTTTGGAGGATTGTGTGAAGCGGTAATCATCACTCCTCCGTCGTAATATTTGCGAACGGCATACTGAACAGCTGGTGTCGGCAAAATTCCTAAATCCACAACATCACATCCGGAAGATAAAAGTCCGGCTTTTACAGCTTCCATAAGCATAGGGCTTGATGTTCTGGTATCTCCTCCGACAGCTACAGTGCCTTGAATTTGTGTTCCATAACACGCTGCAAGTCTTGATGCGAATTCTGGGGTTAATACATCATTTGCAGTTCTTCTAACTCCAAATGTTCCAAATAATCGTTTTTTATCAGACATATTAGTAAATCCTTAAAATTTGTTTTATATTATTTTTGAATTTTAGTTAATAAATATTTAACTAGTTATTTTAAGACTGTCTCCCGATGACAAAATTAATTCGAGCTGTGAATTGTATTCGGTGATTTTTCCAACAATCTCCACTTTCTTGTCTTTAAAATCATTGATGTCCAAGTTATTTGATTGTATCTCGACCGCCTGACTTTCAAAGATTATTAAAGGCATCTGTCCGGTTCCATCATTAACTGTCAAAAAATAACTGCTTTTGGAGCTTGATTGGGATATATCCTGAATCACGCAATCGATTTTAACCTCTTCGTCTATCATTCCTCTGTTGATGTCCTTAATGTCAATTTCCTTAACTTCAATTGTGGGGGTGAATATAATCA
Source organism: uncultured Methanobrevibacter sp. (assembly GCF_946184425.1). GTDB lineage: Archaea > Methanobacteriota > Methanobacteria > Methanobacteriales > Methanobacteriaceae > Methanocatella. The sequence goes on from NZ_CAMHFP010000014.1 coordinate 16,374, forward strand.
GGCCGATTATTCCGATAAGAGAAGTTATTAAAGCTATTTTTAATAGTTTTTCATCTGTAATTTCCATAAGATGCTATTATTTTTTATAATTAAAATAGGTGATAGGATTTTGATTTGTAAAATTTATATCTTGAAAAAATTAAACTATACTCATGTTTGATAATCTTACAAAAGTGGAATTGTATTCTGTGCTGACCGGAATTTTCACCGCCTGTCTGATAATATCCAATATTATCGCAGGCAAGACCTTCTCGTTCTTTTCGTTTGTTCTTCCCTGTGGGGTGATTATATTTCCGGTGATTTATATCGTAAATGATGTTTTGGCTGAGGTATATGGTTATCGAAAGGCAAGAAATGTAATTCTGCTCGGATTTTTTATGAATATGGTTGCAGTAATCTGTTATGCTGTAACAATTTATCTTCCGGCACCAGTGTTTTTTGAAAACTCTGAAGCATTTAATGCTGTCCTTGGAAGTACCTGGAGGTTATTGCTCGCAAGTTTTCTTGCATATCTTGCAGGTTCTCTGGTAAATGCAAAACTGATGGTATTTTTGAAAGAAAAATCAGAAGACAGCTTATTTTTCAGGTGCATCGTATCAACTTTTGTAGGTGAAGGGTTGGATGCCATAATCTTTATTTCAATTGGATTTTTAGGAACAATGCCTTTGGAAGCTTTAATTTCAATGATTATAGCTCAGGCGATATTTAAAACGGTATATGAAATAATTGTGTATCCTTTAACAAAATATGTGATTGGTAGTGTCAAGGCACTACCTGAAAACTAATGTCCTGTATGATACATTGAAAGCAATCTTTCAACGGTATCTGCATCCATAGGACTTTTATCTTTTCTGATGTTTTTAACAACAGGGAATCTTAAGGAATAACCGGTTTCATATTCGGGAGATTCGACAATTTCGGAGAATGCGATTTCCAAAACGATTTTAGGTTCGACAGTTATTTCCCTGCCTTTGGTGGAAATTTCAAGTTCCTTCATTTTATTGGTCAGATATTCTAATGTCGCATCGTCAAGACCTGTTGCGGCATAAGCAACTGTTTTAAAGTCATCATTTTCATCCCTAAGCGCCACCAGATATGATCCGACAAAGTCTCCACGTTTTCCTATTCCATATGTTCCTCCGACAATCACCATATCCAATGTTTCAGGTTCTGCCTTATATTTAAGCATCTTTTTACCTCGCAATCCCGGAATATACTCTGATGATGCATCTTTAATCATTATTCCTTCATGGCCTTCGTCGATTGAGGTTTCGAATAACTTTTGAATCTCGTCAATGTTGTCTGCAGTTCCAACTACCATTGTACTTAAATTCATTTCATCAATGGAAGTGTCTACAATACTTTCCAAGGTTTCCCTTCTAATTTTTAGGGGTTCATCAATCATTGGAACCTTATAGTACATCACATCAAAGAGAAATACTTTCAGGGGAACATTTTCCATAGCCTCTTCCACATTGTGTTTTCTTCGAACCCTATGCAGAACATTTTGGAAAGGCAACGGTTTACCGTCTCTTGTGGCTATGACCTCTCCTTCTACAATGTAGTCTTCATGAGGTAAGTGTTCGTCGAACAGTTCAACAATTTCTGGAAGGGCGTGTGTAATGTTTTCAAGTCTTCTGGTGAATATTTTGATTTCCGAACCGTTTCTGTGAACTTGCAGCCTTATTCCGTCATATTTGGTATCGCAGATTGCTTCACCCATTTCAGGAATAATCTCTTCAAGTGGGGGTGCAAGCTGTGCAAGCATAGGTTTTACAGGAGTTCCGGGAGTTAAATTGAGTTTTTCCAATCCTTCGCTTCCTTCTTCTTTTGCAGTTCTTGCAACTACTGAAAAGTCATTTGTAAGCATTTGTGCCCGTTCAACAATAGCCTTGTCAATGTCGAATGCCTGAGCAATAGCATCTCTAACCACTCCATCTCCAACACCAATTCTAAGCTCTTCTGTTATAGTACGGGTTAGGTATTTGGCTTCAGTAGCACTGGCCTGACTTAATAATTCCAATATGATTGCAATTTTACGGTTGGTAGATCTTGAACCGCTTATCTGTGATAGTTTACGTAAGCTATTGAATACAAAATCAATTGTTAAAGGTTTTGAGAAAAATGTCATTTGGGACTTTTTAGCATATAATTTGATGCATGCAAGACCTATGTCTCCTTCATCACGGACGGCATCCTCCACTGCTGATTGTGTGGTTCCAACAGCTTCAGCAACAGCTCTTTCAACTAATTTTCCGCCAATTCCAATTTCTTCTGAGCTCCATGCCGGAAATACGACGCCCAATATCAATAATCCTACTTTTTCAATAGTATCTGAATCTAATTTTTTCAGATATTCAGCTATTATTTCAGTCTTTTCCAGTCTTTTTGTAGTTGCTTCTAAGCTTGAATAAACATCTACCAATTCTTGATATTTCATCAGAAATCGCCTTTTGCTATTTTTACTGCACAATATTCTCCGCACATTGCACACATTTCATCGTCATCAAGTTCGCATTTGTCTCTGTAGGTTCTAGGTTTTGATTTATCAAGAGCCAGGTCAAATTGAGCTTCCCAATCAAATTCTTTTCTAGCTTTTGCCATTGCATGTTCCTTTTCCCATGCCTGTGGAAGTCCTTTTGCAACATCAGCTGCTTGAGCCGCAATCTTTGAAGCTATCACTCCTTCCTTAACATCTTCCAAACTAGGAAGTGATAAGTGTTCTGCAGGTGTTACGTAGCACAAAAAGCTTGCACCTGCGGTGGCAGCTATTGCTCCACCTATTGCTCCGGTGATATGGTCGTAACCTGGTGCAAGATCTGTTACAAGGGGTCCCAATACATAGAATGGGGCGCCGTGACATATTGTTTTTTGAAGTTCCATATTTGCCGTAATCTGGTTTAATGGCATGTGTCCGGGTCCTTCCACCATTACCTGAACATTCGCATCCTGCGCCCTTTTAACAAGACCTCCTAAGTTTACAAGTTCTTGAATTTGAGGGATATCGCTTGCATCTGCTTGACAGCCCGGCCTCAGGCCATCGCCCAGTGATAATGTAATGTCGTATTCATAGGATAATTCAAGTAAATAATCGTAATTTTCGTATAACGGATTTTCCATGTCGTTGTGATTAATCCAGGAAGCCATGAATGTTCCTCCACGGCTAACAATTCCCATCATTCTGTTTGCATCTTTTAACTTTTGAACCAGATCTTTTGTAATTCCGCAGTGAAGTGTCATAAAGTCCACTCCTTCTTTTGCCTGTTTTTCAATAGCTTTAAAGATGTCATCAGGGTCCATATCAATAATTTCTCTATTCTTGGCCAGTGTAATGACGCCGGCCTCGTAAATAGGCACTGTTCCGATACAGATGTCTACAGCATCCATTATCTTTTTTCTGAATAATTTCAAATCGGAACCTGTGGAGAGGTCCATTAATGCATCCGCACCATATTCCTGTGCCAGTTTTGCTTTGTTGATTTCCAGTTCAATGTCATCAATCTTGGATGATGATCCAATATTTGCATTAATTTTTGTTTTAAGGCTTTCACCAATACCGCAAGGTTTTGAATGACCGTTAATATTTTTAGGAATAACTACAGTTCCTTTATCAATCAATTTAGCTAGTTTATTAACATCAATGTTTTCCATTTCTGCAACATATTCCATTTCGGGGGTAATGTTGCCTTTTTGAGCTTCACTTTTTTGAGTCAATTTTATCCCTCATGTTGACTAATCACAGATAATTTTGTTCGTTCAAGTATATAGATTTATAATAGATATTATTATACTATTAATTAGTTGGTGGTTATATGGTTAAAGATAGACATGTGATTGAAACATTGGGAAAGGTAGAAGTTGTCATTGAAAATGGTGAAATAACAAGTGTGGGATCATCTGATGTAAAATACTGTCCGATGTTTCATGCAATGCATGGGGTGGAAGAGCTGAATGAAGAATTCATTCGCAAAAACATCAATTTCAGAATAAAAGATTTTGGAATGTGTACACCTGAAAGAGTAATCGAAATGGATGATGCGGTAACGGTAGGGATTTCTGAAATTCTTAAAACAAACATTGAAAAAGGAAATATTGATTGTGTTGTAGGGGCCTGTGACGGTGCAGGAACATTACTGATGACTAATCCTCGCGTTGTGCAGGGTGTCGGAGGAAGAGTATCTGGCCTTGTGAGTACAACTCCGATTCCGGAGGTCATCAAAAATCTCGAAGAAAAAGATTGTATCATATTGAATCCGGAAACTGCGGAGTTGAATCAACTTGAAGGTTTAAAATTGGCTCTCGATAATGGATTTAAAAATATTGCAATTACAATTTTGCCTTCTCCGATGGTTGAGGAAATAAGAAATTATCCTGTGGATGACGATGTCAACATTTACATTTTTGTTGCCCACACAACAGGTGCAAAAGCTGACGAAGTCAAAATGTTATTCGATAATGCGGATATTGTTACTGCCTGTGCCTCAAAAGCCATTTCAGAGTATGCCGATAAATATGAACCTTATTATTATGGTATGAAAGTTCCGATTTTTTGTGCAAGTGAAGATGGCCGCAGACTATTGGATATCAGACTTGAAAAAATCGGAAAACCTCTGTCAACAAATGTTTATCCAAGAAACAAGGACGATGCTCCTTACAAATTAATTTAGGATGTTACTATGAAGGTAATTTATTTTGATACTGAAACTACAGGTTTGAATTGTAAAACCTGCCAGATAATAGAGCTTGCAATGCTTACCGTAATTGACGGTGAAATTACTGACACTTATGATGAATTCATCAATATCGGCTGTCAATTGCCTCCTAAAATCACTCAAATCACAGGCATCACTGATAAAATGCTTTGTGATGAGGGGATAAGTGAAAGGAGTGTTGCTGAAGATTTGAAAAATAGGTTAACTCCGGGTACTTTGATGGTGGCGCATAACTGTCAGTTTGATTTGTCATTTGTTTATTTCTTGTTAAAAAGGCATTTTCCTGAGGAAGCTGATGAAATAGTTGGAAATGTTGACTGGATTGATACATTGACTGTTCTGAAGGACCGCAAGGATTATCCTCACAAGTTAATCGATGCCGTTGAAAATTATGCTGTTGAAAAAGTCAATTTCCATAGGGCAATTGATGATACAAAGGCGTTATATCATGTAACTTTGGCAATGAAAAAAGAAAGGAATGATTTAACAGAATATAAAAATATCTTTGGTTTTAATCCTAAATGGGGAATTGGAGGTTATAGGTTTTCTTTTATAAAATATCAAAGCCAGCCATACCATAACCGGGGATTTTTGCCTTATGAAGATATTTTGCCGGAAAAAGTTAATAAATGAATTTGATTGTAATTCTATCATAATAAAAGTTGAATATTTGGAGGTTGTGTGGGAAGGGTCTGTTCTTCCCACTAAATATGGTTAGAAAGTTTTTTGGTAATTATCAATGGAGGAAAAAGGAAGAAATAGGGTTATTTCTTCCTTACATATATTGAACTAATTGTTCTTCTTCTTTTTGTTCTGGCTTCACTTTTTCGCTGGCTTCTTTGAAGTATTTGTTTGAGATTTCGGTGGTTTCTAAGTTATCTCTCAATGCAAGCATTGCTGCTTCACGGCATACCGCTTCAATATCTGCCCCGACGTATCCTTCGGTCTGTTTAGCTAATTTTTTGAGGTTGACATCGTCTGCTAAAGGCATATTTTTTGTATGTACTTCAAAGATTGCAAGTCTTGCTTCTTCATCGGGTTCTTTTACTTCGATGTGTCTGTCAAATCTGCCAGGTCTCATTAAACCGGCATCCAAAATGTCAGGTCTGTTGGTAGCTGCAATAATAGCTACATCCTCGAGTTCCTCTAGTCCATCCATTTCAGTCAGTAACTGATTAACAACTCTTTTTGTGACTCCACTGTCTCCATCATTGCCGCTACGGGCACTTGCGATTGCATCAATTTCATCGAAGAAAATCACAGTAGGTGCTGCTTGTTTTGCTTTTCTGAATACTTCGCGTACTCCTTTTTCGGATTCACCAACCCATTTGGATAAAAGTTCAGGTCCTTTAACGGAAATGAAGTTAGCTTCACTTTCGCTGGCCACAGCTTTTGCAAGTAATGTTTTACCGGTTCCAGGAATTCCGTAAAGCAATGTTCCTTTTGGAGGTCTTATTCCTAGACGTTGGAATGTTTCGGGATGTTTTAAAGGCCATTCGATTGCTTCTTTCAGTTCCTGTTTCACATTTTCCAGTCCACCAATATCTTCCCATTTGATGTCGGGAATTTGTACAAGAACTTCCCTTAAGGCTGAAGGTTGGATTTCTTTTTGAGCATTCTTGAAGTCTTCTCCGGTTACTACGATTTTTTCCATTACCTCTTTTGGAATCTCTTCGTCGTTTTGTATTTCTGGAAGAATTCTTCTGACTACTCTCATTGCTGCTTCTTTACATAATGATTCGAGATCTGCTCCTACAAATCCATGAGTTGTATTTGCAATCTTATCTAAGTCAACATCATCTGCAAGAGGCATGTTCCTTGTGTGAATTTCAAGTACTTCTTTTCTTTCTTCAGTGTCCGGGACTCCAATTTCGATTTCACGGTCGAATCTTCCAGGTCTTCTGAGTGCCGGGTCAAGGGAGTCTGGTCTGTTTGTTGCACCAATAACAACTACCTGTCCACGGGATTTCAGACCATCCATTAAAGTTAAAAGTTGAGCAACGGTTCTTCTTTCAACTTCACCATTGGTTTCTTCTCTTTTTGGAGCGATTGCATCAAGTTCATCTATGAATATGATTGAAGGTGAATTCTCTTCTGCTTCTTCGAAGTATTCTCTTAAGTTTTCTTCAGATCCGCCCACATATTTGCTCATAATTTCAGGACCGTTAATAGCAATGAAATGAGCATCACTTTCACTAGCTACTGCTTTAGCCAGTAATGTTTTACCTGTTCCTGGTGGGCCATGCATTAATACTCCTTTTGGAGGTGCAATACCTAATTTTTCAAAGAGCTCTGGTCTTTTAAGAGGAATTTCAATCATTTCTCTTACTTTTTTAACTTCTTCTTTCAAACCTCCGATGTCTTCATAACTTACATCTACAAGGTTTCCGACACCTTCGATTTTACTTACATCAACCGGACTCTCATATAATTGAACTTCGGTATTTGGACCTACAATTACAATGTCTTTTGGAGTTGTGGATACTACTGCAAATTTGATTTCTTTCATTGCCGGAGTGTAGTCCATCAGTTCATCAAAAAGACTGTTGAAACCCCTGCCCATACTTGGCCTTGGAGCTCTGATTTGTGATCCTATGATGTCTCCTTGAACCATTACTTTTCCGGCAAACAATCCGCGCACGTCACCTTGTACTCGAATATTATTTTCTATTGGTGCTAAAACAACTTTTTTAGCTTCAGTAGCGGCAGTTTTTTTAATTGTTACTTCTCCACCGATTGTTGCTCCTGAATTTTTACGGACCAATCCATCGATTCTAATAACTCCAAGACCAATATCGGTTTGTGAAGGAAGAGCGATAGCTGCAGTTTTTCTATCACCAACTATTTCAATAAGGTCTCTTTCATGGATTCCTAAATCATCCATTACATTAGGATCAAGTCTTGCAACGCCTTGACCAACATCCTTTTGTGATATTGCTTCTGCAACTTTTAGAGTAATTTCTTTTTCTGCCATGATATCATCTCCTTTGAAATGGCTGTAATGTAATAATTGTAATCTGTTGCGAAAATCTTTTATTAACTTTTGGTAAGTTTATTAATTTTCGACAATATAACATAGTATGTTTTAATATATAAAGCTTTCGGTCAAAAATTTAAAAAAATTCTTTCTTATTTATTTTTATTTTAAATAAAAAAAGTTAATTTTTATTTTTTTAAGAAATAACTAATTATAATATTTAATTAAATAAAAATAAATTTCAAGTGATGGTTATATTTGAAATAAAAATTTAATTACTTTTTGGTACTTTAATGTTTGTTCGTATTCATTGAAACAGTTATCTGAGGATTCCACCAAAACCTGTGAACAATTTTTTCACATTTTCAATATCTTCTTTTTCAAGTGCTGTAACCTCAAATGTCAAACTTATTGAATCATTGTCTATTTGGGGGCCGTTATAAGCATCGATTAACCTGATGTCAAGGATATTGTCAATATTCATCACAGTATTTTGAATTGTTTCAACATGGACGTTTTTTGAAAATATGCAACTTATTACAGCAATTTTTTTGTCATGATTTTTAACTTTCCAATCATAAAGTTCATCATCGCTGAGAACCTCAATATTAGCTAAACGCAAATGATTGACTTTGTTGCCTTTTCTCAAGATCGCTGTCTTATTTTTTATTCCTTCCAAAGTACCCACATGGATTTTTCCGGAGTATATGTGCTTGAGACCCACTTCCCGGCCAATTGACTTATTTAATAATGTAAATTCATGACTTAGTGCATTTATTGCTTTGTCACTTCTACCCAGGGCATTTTTAATGTCTCCCATATGTTTTGTTGCTTTATTTGCAATTTCAACAAATTTCTCATCATCCTCATTATTGATTACATCTCTCAATTCCAAAACAGCATCCGCAAAGGTGTTTCTGATTTTTGGTCCGTTGTTGTTCATTGATTGGATGTAGTATGTCAAATATGGATTTTGGGAAACAATACGGGCAATCATATCAATCATGAGATTGTAAATGGGACTTTCATAATTTTCAGTTTCGGACAAATCTACTTTTAACTTTTCAATCGCTGAAGCGGTAGATATGAACGAGAAATGAGTTAGCACCTGTACTATACTCATCATGAAATCATGCTTCTGTGGAGTAGTTTCTATGATTCTCATATTTTTTCTTGAAAGGTAATTATAAACCCTATCGTACCATTTGCCTTTTTTATCGGGGGTCAGAACAATAACTTGATTGTCCAGTTCGGTAGTTCTTGGTCCGAAAATAGGATGTGTCGGGATGTATTCAATAGTGTCCGGCAAAACTTCCGCCATTGTTTTTGAAGCCTCTTCCTTGACTGAAGTCACATCCATCATAAGTGAACCTTCCTTCATGAACGGTGCTGTTTCACGAATGACTTCTGAAGTGTGATGAATAGGCACAGAAATTATTAATATGTCACTTATATTGGCTAAACCTGCATTTGATTCAATGTAACTAATTCCCAAATTATCAGCTACTTTTCTGCCTTTGTCATGGTCTCTTGCACTTATAAATACATTAAATTCATCTCTGAAGTAGTAGACTAAAGTTTTCCCAAGTCCGTCACTACCACCAATAATTCCAACATTCATTTTAATCATTAATAATTTTAAATTAGAATGTATATATAATTAATATATAAAAAATTTAACTTGTGAAATTATGAAAATCATAAACCAAGATACAAAGGAAGGAATAATTGAAATAATTCCAGAAACATTGGATGATTTGTGGCATCTGTCCCATATTGTGGAAGTGGGAGATAATGCATCCTCTAAAACAACACGCCGTATACAGGACAATACTGGTGATAAATTAAGAAGTGACAGAGGAGTTAAAAAAACTTTTTATTTAGGTTTAGACATTGAAAATATTAGTTTTCATTTATTTACTGGAAAATTAAGATTGACCGGAGTTATTACAAGAGGTCCTGAAGATCTGATACCTCTCGGGTCACACCATACTCTTGAAGTAAAATTAAACACTCCAATTACCATTAAAAAAGATATGTGGCCAAAATGGGCTATCAAAAGACTTAACCAGGCTATAGACGCATCAAAAAAATTATCTGCAATCATCGTAGTTCTAGAAGATGACACTGCTACATTAGGTTTGATGAGGCAATTCGGAATTGAATATTATGGTCCTATTAAAGGTCATGTATCCGGAAAAAGGATAATTGACAAGAATAGGCAGAAAAATATTGTTCAGTTTTATGAAAAGGTCATAGAATCAATCACCAAATTTGATTCTCTTCAAAACATCATTATTGCAGGACCAGGTTTTGTCAAAAACGATTTTTACGATTATCTTAAAGATAAATATGGTGATTTAGCAAAAATGTCCATCGTCGAGTCAACTGGTTCGGGAGGAAGAAATGGGATCAGTGAGGTTCTTAAAAAAGGAACAGTTGAAAAATTAACTTCTGAAAATAGAGTTGCACAGGAGATGGGGGCCATTAATAAATTATTGGAACAGATAGGTAAGAATTCCTCAAAAATTGCATATGGTCCTAAAGAAACACAAAATGCAATTAATTTAGGTGCTGTCAGTGAACTTTTGGTATTGGACACTAAAGTGGCTGGTGAAAATATGGGTGATTTGATGGATATGGTAGAAAATATGAAGGGAGAGGTCATGGTTATCAGCAGCGAGCATGAGGGAGGCAAACAATTGGGAAGCCTTGGTGGAATGGCTGCGATTTTAAGGTATGAAATTGTTTAATTCTTTAAAATGACAGGGGTATAATAATTTATATAGAATAAAATTATAAGTTATAATGTATAATACTTTTAAATCTGTGATATCTATGATGTATACTTCAGTAATTTTTGCAATGATATTTGTTTTTATTCTGTCTGCGGTTGGAACTGCAGTTTTAAATATCATTTTTAATTTTTTGGGAAAACAAGGTTATTTGGGAAATTTATATCCTAATGTTCGTGGTGGAATACCTAGAGGGATAGGTTTAGTTCCTTTTATCATTTTATCATTTTACATGTTGCCCAAATTCAATAATCTCATTTTATTCATAGGTATCTTTGCTTTTATTGATGATGTGCTAGGCAGAAAAAAGTTTGCTCCGTTGGGAATCGAATGGGGTCAGCTTTCAAGAGGTATTGGAATATTGCTGGTTATGATTGTAGGAATAATGGAAGGATTGGGAGTTTCTGCAATTTTAATAGCTTTAATGGTTCAGCCACTTAATATTTCAGATATGCAACCTGGATCCACATGTATTGTAACAATCATAATGTGTGCTGTAACTATGATTATCATGATTTTGATAGGTTCAGCTCCCGAAGGAGAGCTACTGGCAATTTACACTCCTTTATTAATATTGGTTGTCGTTTTAGGATACTGTCCTTTGGATTTCTCCGGAAAAATCATGTTGGGGGAAGTTGGTAACCATACTTTAGGTGTTGCATTGGGTGTGGCATTTTATATTGTTGGTGGATTTTGGTGGCTATTGCTCTTATTCATAATTACCACAGCTTTAATTGCATTTGTCAGACGCAATACTCTGAAAGTATTCTTCAGACAAAGATTAGGTTTAATTAACCCTACCTTTGGAGATTATTTCATGGATGTGTTAACTGGTGGGGGATTAGGCGATCTTATTAGAAAATTAGTTTTAAAAGAAAAACAATATCCTGTCACAAATCCTTTATTAATTTTATTAGGTTTCAGAAGGTTATTATATAATCCTCATGCAAGACGTCATGCTTATTATCCTACTGATGATATTAAGCCAAGAATAATGTTGAGGAGATAATATGAAAGCATTATTCATTGTTACTGGTAGAGGATTAGGTGGGGATGCAATGGTGGCTTTCAATGCTATGAAAGCTCTCGAAAAAAGAGGAGTCACCTGTGAAGTGGCTTTGGATGCATCTGCTCATGGTACTCTATTTGAAAAAAACGGATATGACTGGCATAAAATATCTGTTCCTCATGCAGGAGGTCATTCTGCAACAAAATTGTCTGCTTTTAAGGGAGCAATGAAATTATTTGTTGCAACATTTAAAGCCAGAAGTCTTATTAAAAAATTAAATGCTGATTTTGTAGTTGGTGTTTTGGGTGGTGGAGCTATTGTCGGATCACTTGGAGGTAAATTTGCACGAAAACCGACATTTTCATTAATTTCAACACCTCTCGACTCTAAAGTTTGTCCAAAATTCAATCAATGTTACATTTTACCTGAATTGGATAAATTCAGATGGGAAAAATTACCTAAAAATATGGATAAGGCTTTTTACCCTTTATCTAAAGATGTTGATGAAGGTGATGCAAAAGTTGCATTAGAAAAACTTAGGGAATTTCCAAACTTTGATGAAAACAAAAAGACTATTTTATTTTCTTCTGGATCTTCTATTTTTAAAGGAACTATTACTGCACTAAATCTGGCATTGGAAGAATATGGTGATAAGTATAATATGGTTTTGGTGGGTCTGCCTCTTCATGATGAATATATGGATTTGATTGATGAAAACAAAATGATTTATGCGGGTTACATCACCTGGATTAATGATTTGTTCAGATATGCAGACCTGGCGGTTTTAACTGACGATGGTGTTTCTCTTGAAGAAGCTTTAGTTGCAAAAACTCCAATAATTGCATTGACTAAAGTGAAATGGGGAAGATATCAGAATATGGCAGGCGTATTTAAGGGCGCTATAATTGAATCTGAAGTTGAAGATGTCAGTAAAAGCATTGAAGAGGCATTCGCAAATATGGACTCTTTAAAAGAAAATGCAGTTAAATATGGTAAACTCTGTTCCGAGGCTGCTGATGATTTGGCAGATAGGATATTGAAAAAATTAGAATAGTGGTATTATAACCACATATTTTTTATAATTTTGTAATTTGAATCTGTTGACGGATGAATTTCCAGGAAATCACCGTAATCATCCAAATCGTAATTTTCTCTCATCAGATAAGATAAATATGCAACATCACTAACTGATGACGGAGATATTGAATTAATTTTATTGATTTTATTGTTCTTTTTGTCAAATTCCACTTCTGTATATCCTGTCTCACCATTCAAAATTTTCCAAAATGAACCCGGACCTGCAATTCCTGGGATTCCAATTGTTGCTTTATCTTCTTCACTGCACTGATTTTTTTCATTTTCAACAAAACTCACTTCCATGTTCAAACTTAATGTCTGTGGAATGCAATTGTAGCTTACTTTATTTGCATAGTTTGCCATATTCCTTGCTGCCGTGATGCCTTCCATTCTTGCTACTGGTGTTAATTGATATCCTCCGGTAACGTCACCTGCTGCATATACATTATTGACATTAGTTTCCATCATTTCATTAACTTTTATGGTTTTATCAGGATTCAGTTCAACGAAACCTTCTGCAATTTCACTGTTGGGGGTTCTTCCTGTTGCAAAAAATGGAATTCCCTCTAGTTCTTCATCATTTTCAGTCAAAACCTTGTCTTTGAATGCTTCTTTGATGTTGGTGTTTTCATAGACATTAACGTCTGGAATTATGTTTTTCAATACATATTCTTTGGTGGTTTCATTTATCTCTTTAAGGAACTTGCTTCTTGCAAGAACATTGACTTCACTTCCGAGTGTGGAATAAATATTTGCAATTTCACAAGCTATGATTCCTCCTCCGATTATGTTTAATTTTTCAGGGACTTCATCTAACTTTAAGATATCTTTATTTGTCAATCCATACTCTTTACCTTTTATGTCCGGAATGAATGGACGCGCTCCTGTAGCTATCAATAGATTGTCATATTCGAAACTTTCATTGTTTACTTTAATGATTTCCCCTTCAATACTGGCTTCTCCATAAATAACATTGTTTCCAACACTTTCATTTTCCATCTGATTCAATTTCCTAAGCATCTCTTGAGTTTCTACTATTTTTTCAACTATTTTTTCATAGGAAACATCGAGTTGGCTTTTGATAAATCCGTGATTGTTGAATCTGTTGTTTGTGTCAATAAATTTTGTAATGTCGGTTAATGCGCAAACAACCATACATCCTTCATTCAAGCAAGTTCCAGCTATATGGTTTTTTTCAATTAAAAGGACTTCTTCACCAAGTTTTCCAAGCTCTAGGGAACCTAATCTTCCTGCAGGTCCTGAACCAATAACAATATTTTTCATTAAATCACCCATATTAGATAGTTTTATATAATACTAACATTTAATATTATTAATATATTAAAATTTTGGAGATGGAATTATGTGTATTGCAGCACCGGCTCTTGTAGTCGAAATTAATAAAGACGATAATGTTTTATTTGCTGACTTTGGTGGAGCAAGACAAGCGGCTAAAATGGATCTTTTGCCAGATGTTGAAGTAGGTGAATATGTTTTAATCCATGCTGGTTTTGCTATTGAAAAATTATCTGAAGAAGCTGCTAAAGAATCTTTAGAAGCTTGGGAAGAACTTTTAGAAATTCTTGAAGAAGAAGACAAAGAAATGGAAAAAGCAAGAATGGCTGATTTAGAAAATCAGTAAATAGACACTCTTGTTACTCCTTTTATTTTTAAAAATTCATTTATTAAATCCCCACTAATTGGGGTTTCAGTTATTATAATTAAAGATGGATCAGTTTGAAGTTCAGTATCTTCAGCATAAGCTTGTCTTATGCCAATTCCTTTTTTTGAAATTAAATTTGTGGTTTCAGCCAGTATTCCTTCGTTTTCAGATCCGACTTCTATTTCAACAACGCCTAGATCCAAATTTTTAGCGATATTTTTTAGAAGGGTTCCTGCTGGAATGATGTTGCTGAAAAGATTATATAGTTCATCATCTTCTTTAATGATATTGATTGTTGATTTTATTACTCTTCTATCTACATCAGCGGCTGTTGCTAATGCTTTATCACTTATTTTTAAATTTCCACAATATATTTTGCCATCTTCATTTAGAGACAGTCCTAGTTCAATCATTTTTTCGGCAACTCTTATTCTTGCCGGATATTTTTTGAATTTTTCATTGATTTTTTCCCACATAAGTACCATCATTCCAACTTTTTGTACATTTATGTTATATTATGTAGAAAAAAGTATATAAAATTAAGCATTAGTTTTTAAAAAAATTTGTTAATCAAAGAAAAAATTGCCATGTAAAAATAAATATTTAAAAAATCAGTTAGAAGTAGGCTAGATGGGATTCGAACCCATGACCTCCCGGTTATCAGCCGAGCGCGCTAACCAAGCTGTGCCACTAGCCTATAAAAATTGTTTTGTGACAGTTAACTGTCAACACTTATACTTATATTAATCACTATATATAATCTTTTCGGTTTTTGTCAAGATTATATATAGAATTAAATAAGATTAAAAAAATTATCTGTTAATCATTTCGTTAATGGAGTCAGCCATAGCATGTCCTTCAACAATGATTTTTGCTTTTTCAATACCTTCAACGCCTTCAGCTCTGATTTTTGCATCAGCAGCAATACGTGTGATACTCATGCAACCAGGGTTGGTAGGTTTAAGTGTAATTTCGGCTTGATCGCCATCCACGGTAATATTCTGTACAATACCCATTTCTACAATACTGATTCCCATATGAGGGTCATTAATTACAGAAACAGCATCTTTAATATCGTTCACTAAATTTTCTGACATTAGTTTGTCTCCTATTTTTTTGTATTTATAACTATTATTAATGATATTTATATATGTTTTGTTTGTATTTCATGAAATGATTTATTAATTTTTGAGGCGGTGTTTAATTTTCACACCTATTCCATTGTGACATTCTTCCATTTCCCGGCCGGTCATTATTGCTTTTCCAACACCAACTACGGCATCTTCTTTAACAACAATGACTTCATCATTTGGAATAATGTTGTGGTCAGCTTTTTGTATTCCTGGAGCAAATACAGTATTGGTTTCCAAATCAAAATCAATGTTGACAATATTAATTCCCAAATCCTTTAAAATTTCTCCACCAGGTAAATTGAGTCTGAATAATCCATGGTCTTTATTGAGTAAAGCTAATTGTTTTCCGGAAGAAAGTATTCTTTTATGATACATTCCTTTGGTTTTAACATTATCTGGAATAAAATCATATGCCTTTTCGCCAAATTGATACATTGCAATTGAACGCAATTCATGCAGGGTTTTTTCTCTTCTGTTGACTTTCTGATATTTTTTAAGTTCCATTCTTAAATTATAAAGTGAATCAGGTGAAGTTGGTCTTTCGTCAACGCAAACGTTAGTATATTCATCGACATATTGCTCACAGGATTCCAGATACCCTCCTGAGAGATTTGCAATTACAGTTTTTCCTTCACAATACTTTTTGATTAACTTTCCGCTTTCGTCTATTTCATCCTGTGACCATGAACCTGTTGTACTTACGTCATAAGATTGAATTGGAAATGTGTTTTCAAGTTCTCTCGGACATATTCCGAATGGTGAAGTGACAATAAGTTCCTGAAATGACCTTGTAATCTTTCTAAATTTCTGATGTGACTTTGAATTGGAATATGGTTTTTTCATACTGCAAGGTAATAAGACAACAATATCTCCAAGAGGTTTCATCATTTCCATTCTTTTTCTCCACCTTACAGCCTCTGGACGGTATAAAGATTCTTCACTTGAACATATTACTTTCATATTTATTCCTCAAATTGTTTTATTAGTTCTTCATCCATTCTTAGCAATCTTTCAATGTTGCTGTCACTGTCTGGAATTCTCCTTTTCCATTTTTCAATTACAAAATCAATGTCCACTTCTTCACTGCCGCTAACTAAATTGTCTGCATGTGCAACAATTTTTTCTTCAAGTGTTTGAGGTACATAGGATTTAACAGGAAGGCCTAAGTTTTTCGCTTCATCTTCGGTAATGCCAACGCCGATGTGCCTTTCGATAATATTTAAAACATTCTGATCATAACCATATCTGCGAGCAATTTTCACACCTTCAATTGCATGAGTTATGTCATGGGTTTTAGATCTTCCAATATCATGCAATAAAGCACCTTTTTTTATAAGGTCTTTATCTACATCATCAAAATTAGTAGCTATTTCCATAGCTTTTTTATAAACAGCTTTACAATGTTCTATGACATTTTTAGGGGTATTTTCCCGTTCAAGTAATTCAATTTCCATTTTTATCTTATTTTTTTACTTTTTCATTAAAGGAATTAAAATTACTTTCAACCATTTTAATGTCTTCTTTAATTTGTTTTATAGTATTCTCATTGTCTTGGAATTCCAATTCTTCGCCACATGCAGGACATAAAAATTCATAATCTGAAGCTTCATCAAAATCAAGTCTCACATGGCCTTGAGGGCATATGAAAAACATGTTATTTTCTTCACGTTCTAACTCATCATTAAGCATTTTCAGGTATTTTTCTGAATCTTTAATGATACGTGAAATAACTTCATCAGTTTCGAATCTCCAAGAATATGTGAACCATTGAGTTTCAGGGTCTTTACTTCTTTTATAACTTGCTAATCCCATATCATAAAGTCTGTAAAGAATTTTTCTAACAATATTCAATTTTATTTCAGTTTTTTTAGCTATTTCTTCATCGGTTTCAATTCCGTCGATTAAAGCTTGAACAATTGGTAAATTGCTTTCATCTTCAACAACATTGGTTAATAAGGTCTTTACTAATGGATCATCTATCATTTAATTTCCCCTAAATCTCATTATCATAGTTTTATCTAAACTGAAAAATATAAAATAAACGAATAATTATGATAACTTATTAAAATTAATGTTTAGTTATATCTTTTTTATTATAAAAATATAACTAATTTCTTATGAATTTTTTTAAATTTTAATAATCTTTTAAAATATCTAAAAAGTTCTCCGTTATATAATCAACTTCTTCATCAGTTAATTTGGAATATATTGGCAAACTTATTTCATTTTTAAACAGATTATATGCATTCGGATAATCTTTTATGTCAAATCCTAAGTTTTTATATGCAGTCAATAACGGAAGAGGTTTATAATGGACATTAGTGCTTATTCCTCGTTCTTCCATTTTGATTATAATCTCATTTCTGTCTTCTAAAGAAATGTTTTTGATTCTTGAAAGGTACAAATGTCCTGAGGATTTGCTTGATTCAGTTTTATGCTGTGGAATAATAATATTTGAATCTTTAAATGCAGCATCGTATTTGTCTATGATTTCATGTCTCCTTTTAAGCATTGAATCATATCTTTCAATTTGACCAAGACCTATTCCCGCCTGAATATCGGTCATATTACATTTATATCCTGGAATCATTATGTCATATTCCCATGATCCTTTTTGTGTCTTTTCTAATGCGTCTTTGGTTTGACCATGCAATGACAGAATTTGGTATTCTTTGTAGAGTTTTTCATCATCCAATCCGTCATGGGTTTTCCATGTCACTGCACCACCTTCTGCTGTTGTTAAATTTTTAACTGCATGGAATGAGAAGCAGGTAAAGTCAGCTAAACTACCTGCAGTTTTTCCATCTTTCACAGCTCCGAAACCGTGTGCACAATCTGCCAGAACAATGATTCTTCCAAATTTCTTCTGAATTTCATTGTTGGCTTCGAATAATCCTTTTTTATCTTCAACTATTTCAAAAATTTTATCATAGTCACATAATATTCCTGCAATATCAACAGGTATGATTACTTTAGTTTTATCGCTAATTGCTTCAGCCATTAAGGAATAATCCATTTCTTCCCTGTCCTTTTGGCTATCGATGATTACGGGTGTTGCTCCAACGTGACAAACAACACTGCATGTTGCAGTATAAGTATATGCCGGAACGATTACTTCATCCCCTTTTCCAATACCCAATAATCTTAATGTCATTTCAAGGGCAGTTGTTGCAGCACTTAAACAAACGGTCTTGTCGGTGTTGCAGTATTCACTTATTTTTCTTTCAAGTTCTTTTGTTTTTGGACCGGTTGTAATCCAGCCTGATTTTAAAGCTGCGACAACTTCGTCAATTTCATTATCTGTAATGTCTGGTGGTGAAAATGGTATATTCATATTTTCTCTCCGTTAATTTCTTCAGGACTTTTATAAGTAGGAACACATTTCTTTAATGTGTCTTTTATTTTATCTTTATCAGTAATATCTTCATCAATCAGATATCTTAATGAGTCTAATTTTTCTTCAATGTCATCCATTGTAAAGTTCATAGGTTCGGTAATGAAAATCTTTTCGTGATTGGTCTTTTCAAGATTTTCTTCATCCATCAGTAACTCTTCGTAAATTTTTTCTCCAGGTCTTAAACCTGTAATTTCAATATCTATGTCGGTACCTAGTTTCAGTCCGGATAACTCTATAAGGCTTTTTGCCAAATCATAAATTTTAACCGGTTCGCCCATATTCAAAACGAAGATTTCTCCACCTTTTGCATAGGTTATGGATTGCAATACCAAAGCCACGGCTTCAGGTATTGTCATAAAGAATCTTGTGATGTCCTTATGGGTTACTGTTACTGGACCTCCGTTTTTAATTTGCTTTTTAAATAGTGGCACTACTGATCCGTTACTTCCCAGTACGTTTCCAAAACGAACTGCAACATATTCAGTTTCACTTTCCTTATCTTTTGCCTGGATAATCATTTCACATAATCTTTTGGTGGCGCCCATGACATTTGTAGGGTTAACTGCCTTGTCTGTTGATATCAGAATGAAACGTTTTGTTTTATACTTATCACATGCATTTACTAAATTATATGTTCCAAATACATTATTCTTAACGGCTTCTGATGGATTATTTTCCATTAATGGAACATGTTTATGTGCTGCTGCATGGAAAACGACTTCTGGAGAGTATTCTTCGAATAAATCGAACATCCTTTGTTCGTCTCTGATATTTGCAATAATTGCTATTATATCATTGTTCGGATATTTTGCCTTTAATTCCAATTCAATATTGTATAAACTGTTTTCATATATGTCCAACATCAATAACTGTTTCGGGTCGTGAAGCATTATTTGCCTACAAAGCTCTTCACCTATTGACCCTCCTCCACCTGTCACTAAAACAGTTTTTCCATGGATTAAACTTTTTATGTTGTTATTGTCCAGTTCAACAGGGTCTCTTCCAAGTAAATCTTCAATTTCCACATCTCTTAAGCTGTTGTAAAGATTTTCCTTTGTAATTATTTCCCTTAAACTTGGAAGCACTTTAATTTCGGCACCGGTTTTACTGCAGATTTCAAGAATTTCCTTTTTATTTTTATTGTCGATATTCACTATTGTGAAAAAGATTGAATCGATATTATATTTTTCGCAAATTCTTTCAATGTCTGTCCTGTCACCGATGATTCTTACTCCCGCAACGGAATATCCTTTACGTTTTCGGTTGTCATCTATTATTCCGATTATCTCATATCTTCCTTTTAATGTTGTATTTAAAGTGCTGATAATGTCATTGGCTGAATATCCTCCGCCAATAATTAATAATTTTTTCTGATTTTCAGGAGTGTAGTTTATTCCTTTATTCGCAATATCGGATAATAGTGCATATTTAATTAATAGTCTTAGTATGATTATAATCAGACCGATTATAATGCTAACCGCTAAGTTGAATTTAATTGAAGGATTTTTCATATTCAATATTAATTCTTCGATTAGGGATACGATAAGTATTGAAACAATGGACAGTATCATGTAAACTGCATAGTCTTGATTATTTTCATATCGGATAATGTTGGAATATCTTTTTGAAACTCTAAACACGATTTGGAAAATGATAATCGCCAATATTATACTTATTACAAGTTCATTTCTTGTAATTGCACTTGTCGGATTCATTAAAAATGAATCGGTTATTAACACCGATGCAAAATAATACCCTAAAATGATTGCAATACAATCAGCTAAGGGCAATAAGAAATTCCTATATTTACCTAGTGTATCAATATTCATCAAGACCAATCCTTCATTTTATAATCTTAAATAATAATTATTATAATTATTAGTTTAAGCATTTCTATTTATGTGAAATGTTCAATATAAAATTTTGTCTTGGTTTAAAAGTGAGATGGGGTTTAAATTATTTTGGTCGAATAATTACTGCAGGGGTATGTGTTATTGAATCAAGTGCTTCAACTGTAACTTCATTTATTTCAGTGCCTAAAACAGCTTTAACGCTATGTATTGTCTTCATTTCTGTTGAAAGTGATTTTTGATAATCTTCTGCAATGTTGGCTATTTTAAGTCCTTTTTCTACACTAATTTTTTCACTGCAGCCTAATGGTGTTGAGCCCATATTTTCAGACAATTGTCCTTTGAAATATCCGAAAAATCCTTTGTCTGCTTCAATTCCGTCAATGGCTATTGGAAGGCCTGTAAAATATTTGCCGTTTTTCATATAGGTTGCATCTGTATCTATTATCATCACGCACACATTTTTCCCTATTTCCTTTTTAATTTCCTTTGCTACCTGTTCCGGATTTTCGGGAAGTAGTGAAACATAAGTTCCAGGTGCATTACTTAAATCTATCCCTGCTTCTGAAGCGGGTTTGAGAGCATGTTTCAAACCATATAACTGAAGAACAACTTCTTTGTGAGCTTTTGTTTCTTCAGGCAATTTTCTAAGGTTTTTTATGGTTCTCTTTTTTATTCCAAGCAACGGTCCCAAGACATATCCCCAAAGATATTTGCTCCATACTGTCGTTAGAAATTTGGCAGTAAGTGAAGGGGTGTATTTCGATTCATCAACCAATCTATTTTGGGAAACTGAAATGGGGGTTTCAGCTATTACTAAATAATCACCATCTTGCATCAATTTCCTTGCAGGATTGATTATCGAATTTAAATTTTCATTTGGTTTAATATATCCAGTTTCAATAGGTATTACTATGTAATCTCCATTGACGACATGTTTTATATTTTGTAGTTCATCAATTATCATAAAAATCTTTTTAAAACTAGTTGTTTAATATTATAATATAGTAAGTTACTTTTATTAAATATTTAGAGTGTGTGTCAAATGGCAAGAAAATTTATAACATATTTCGATAAGGAAGGCAATGATTACACTGATGAATTAATTTTGGCTGTTAAAGATAAATTAGATTTGTCTGATCATATTAAATGTATAGTCATAGCTTCTGCATCTGGTAAATCTGCATTACGACTTTCTGAAGCTGTAGGAGATAAAGTTAAAATCATTAATGTCACTCATCATTATGGATTTAGCGGACCTAATGAATCAGATATTTCTGAAGATATGATTAAAAAATTAGATGATGAAGGGATCATAACTTACTTTGGATCCCATGCATTAAGCGGTGCTGCAAGGGGTGTTACAAATAAATATGGAGGTTATTCTCCATTAGATATTGTTGCAGACACTTTTAGAATGTTTTCTCATGGTATAAAGGTTGCAGCTGAAATTTCTATTATGGCTGCTGATGCAGGTTTGATTCCGGTTGGTGAGGAAATCATAGCTGTTGGTGGAAGGGGTCATGGAGTTGACAGTGCTGTTATTTTAACTCCCGTCAATGCTAAAAACTTATTTGACTTGAAATTCCATGAAATCATCGCAATGCCTAGGGATTAAATTTAAATATATTATGTTGTATAATATATTTTTCTCATAGTTTTTTAAAAAGTAGTTGCATTTAAATATGAGTTACAATAGAAATATTTAACAATTAATTTTAATAGCAGAGTATGTGGGGTTAATTTGTGAAATTTATAGATGATGCAATCAAAGAATCCGAACAAAGAATGGAAGAGAAAACACCAGAAAAGCTCTCTTCAGACATTGATGATGAGCTTGTAAAGATTATGGATGGTGTTAAAACTAAAATTTTCGTTGTTGGTGCTGGTGGAGCAGGAAACAACACTATTTCAAGATTAAATGAGATGGGTATAGAAGGAGCAACAACAATTGCAGTAAATACTGATGCTCAAGATTTATTTTACTGTCAATCTGGTAAAAAAATATTATTAGGTAGACAAACTTCAAAAGGTTTAGGTGCTGGCGGAGAACCTGCTGTCGGTGAAGAATGCGCTGAAGAAAGTGAAGATGAAATCAGAGAAGAATTGGTGGGTGCAGATATGGTATTTGTTACCTGCGGTCTTGGTGGAGGAACAGGAACTGGTTCAGCTCCAATCATTTCAAAATTATCTAAAAAATTAGGTGCATTAACTGTTGCTGTTGCAACATTACCATTTTCTGCTGAAGGAATTAAAAGAAGAGAAAATGCAGAACAAGGTTTAGAAAAACTCCAGGAATCTGCAGACACTGTTATTGTTATACCTAATGATAAATTATTGGAAGTTGCACCGAACTTACCTTTAAACAAAGCTTTCATGGTTTCTGATGAAATTTTAGGAAGAGCTGTTAAAGGAATTACTGAACTGATTACTAAAAGAGGTCTTGTAAGTTTAGACTTTGCAGACATTAGAAGTATCATGGGTGGTTCTGGAATGGCAATGATTGGTATGGGTGAATCAGACTCTGGTGACAGAGCTTTAGAATCTGTACATGAAGCATTAAGTAGCCCATTATTAGATATTGATATTTCCAATGCTACTGGTGCATTAGTTAACATATCCGGTAGTTCTGATTTAACTTTACATGAAGCTGAAAAAATTGTTCAAGTTGTTGCTGATAAATTAGATCCTGAAGCTAACATTATTTGGGGTACTCAAATTGATGAAAGTCTTCAAAATACTGTTAGGACAACTGTGGTTGTTTCAGGCATTAAAACTGATTATGATTCTGACAATGAACCTGATGTGGAATATATTGATGAATCTTCAGAATCTGAGTCAGCTAACGATCAACTAGATGATTTTATTGATGGAATTTTCTAATTCTATCTTCTTATTTTTTTCGAATAATGCAAACATTTATTAATGTTTAAAATATAAATTATTTTATTACTATTATTTTATTATAATTCATTAAACTATGTCTTCATAGTTTTTTTAATTTTGGGTATTTAAAATGAATGTACAAGAACGTATTGATAAATTTGTTAAAGACAGTAAAAGAGTATTAAAAGTAGCAAGAAAACCAGATTGGCCTGAATATAGGGAACTAGCAAAAGTTTCCGCTATTGGTGTAGTTATTATTGGTGTAATCGGTTTTGTTATAGTTTTACTCGGTAGTTTAATCGGTCTATAGATTTAACGATCATTTCTTTTACTCCAAGTAGGTTATAATAGAATTTTGTAATAATTTTATCTTTTTTGGTTTTAGATTTTTTTCTTTAAGTAAAATCTATAATCATATTATGATATTATTAGAACCTAGGGAAGATGGGGGATAGCTTAGTCAATTTTCACATCTGTGAATTACCTAAGAATCTGCAATATAATTGCAGGCTTCATAAACTTTTAACTTAATGTATGATTTTATTAACCAGTAAATATAGAAATAGGTGAATTTTTCATGGAAGATACTAATAGTTCCATATATGCTCTTAAAACCTCTGCAGGTCAAGAAAGAAATGTTGCTAGGTTACTTGCTCGTAAAGCTAGAACCATTGATGGCATTGGCATTTCATCAATTCTTGTTCCGGAATCTTTGAAAGGGTATATTTTAGTTGAATCTTCAACAAAAATAGATCTTAGAAATCCTGATTTAAAAGTACAACATTTAAGAGGGGTTGTTGAAGGTAGTGTTGGCATTACTTTCGAAGAAGTAAAAAGATTCTTAAAACCAGAGCCAATTATTTCCTCTATTCAAAAAGGAAGTATTGTTGAGCTTATTTCTGGACCATTTAAAGGGGAAAGAGCGAAAGTGGTTCGTATTGATGAATCACGTGAAGAAGTCGTTCTAGAGTTAATAGAAGCAGCAGTGCCTATTCCGGTTACTGTTAAAGCTGATCAAATTAGAATAATTCAAAAGGAGGCTGACTGATGGCTAAAGATACAGTCGAAGTTCTTATCGAAGGTGGAACCGCTACTCCAGGACCACCATTAGGACCTGCTTTAGGACCTTTCGGTATTAACATGATGCAAGTAGTTGAAGAAATCAATAAAAAAAGTGCTGACTTTGCTGGAATGAAAGTGCCTGTTAAAGTCACTATTGATAGAGATACCAAAGATTTTGAAATTGAAATAGGTACTCCACCAACAACTGCTCTTATCATGGAAGAGTTAGGCATCGAAAAAGCTTCTCATGAACCAGGTTTAGATATAGTAAACGACTTACCAATTGAAACCGCTTTAAAAATTGCTAGAATGAAATTTGATTCATTACTTTCTAACGATTACAAAGCAGGTGTTAAAGAAGTTATGGGAACCTGTGTTAGTATGGGATTATCTGTTGATGGTAAAGACCCAAGAGAAGCACAAAAAGATGTAGATGCTGGAAAATATGATGATATCTTATTAGAATAGATATTATTCAGTAAATTAAAATTTAAGTTAATAATACAGTGTATATGATGTTATAATTAATATTATAATTGATATACTGTTTTTAATTCATGCAATCGTTTAAGAATTTTTTTCTTGTAATGATCTCATGAAACCAAAAAGAATCCATTGAACAATAATGTTCATGGGGGATGAATATGACACAAGATGTAGTTAACGCGGTGAAGGAGGCTAAAGAACAATCAAAGCCGAGAAACTTCACTGAGTCCGTAGATATTATTATTAATCTCCGTGACTTAGATGTCAGAAAGCCAGAAAATAGGTTTAATGAGGAAGTTACTCTTCCTAACGGCCGTGGCAAAGAAGTAAAAATCGGAGTCATAGCTGATGGGGAACTCATTGTTCAAGCTAAAAATGCTGGTCTCGATCTTGTAATCAACAAAGCTGATTTAGAAGAGTTTGGAAAAGACAGGAAATCTGCTAAAAAAGCAGCTAACTCTGTTGATTTCTTTGTAGCTCAAGCTGATATGATGCCACTCGTTGGTAGATTCTTAGGTCCAGTTCTTGGTCCTCGTGGAAAAATGCCAAAACCAGTGCCTGCAAGTATCAAACTTGACCCTCTTTTAGAAAGATTACAAAGTACTGTTAAAGTTGGTGTAAAACAACAACCAAGTATTCAAATTGTTGTTGGAAGCCAAGACATGTCAGACGAAGACATAGCAGAAAACATTGAAACTGTTCTTACAGTCTTAGACCGCAATTTAGAAAAAGGAAGAAGTCAAATCAAGTCCATGTTTATAAAAACAACTATGGGACCAGTAGTGAGGGTGATCTAATGGCTCATGTTGCTGAATGGAAAAAGGAAGAAGTTAAAGAGCT
>NZ_CAMHFP010000015.1 GCF_946184425.1 uncultured Methanobrevibacter sp.
CTAAAATTTAATAATTATTAAAATATATATTATTTTTATAATATAAAATAAGTGATTAAATGGAGATAACATTTTTAGGAACTTCATCAGCAGTTCATTCATATGAAAGAAATCATCCTTCAATAGTGATAAAGGCATTTGGAGAGGTGATGATGTTTGATTGTGGTGAAGGAACACAAAGACAATTAATATATGCAAAAATAAGCCCCATGAAAATATCTAAAATATTTATCACCCACTACCACGGAGATCACATTTTAGGACTTCCAGGATTATTGCAATCCATGAATTTCAGAGGAAGAGAAAAAAAATTAACAATATACGGGCCAAAAGGTTTGAATAAAGTTATTAATGCAATTTACAACTTAGGCTTTACAAAAATAGATTTCCCAATTGAATTTATCGAAATTGGTAGTGAAATCGTTGAAAAAACAAAAGAATATATCATAAAATCCCAAGAAGTAAAGCATCAGGTTCCTAGCTTAGCATACTCCATAGAAGAACTGAAAAAACCAAGATTTTTAAGAGAAAAAGCTATTGAACTGGGTGTTCCAGTAGGTCCTGACTTTGGAAGACTACATAACGGTGAAGAAGTTGAAATTAATGGTAAAATCATAAAACCAGAACAAGTTTTGGGTCCTCCACGGAAAGGCAGAAAAATAACTTATTCTGGAGACTCCGCACCATGTGAAGAAATGATTGAGCTAGCGCAGGATTCAACAGTATTAATTCATGAATCAACTTATGTTAACGAAGATAAAGATAAAGCTGAAGAACATTTTCATTCCACATCAAGTGATGCCGCCTGCATAGCTAAAGAGTCAAATAGTAAAAGATTAATCTTAACCCATTTCAGTACCAGATATCAAAATACTGACCAATTGTTAAATGAAGCTCGAAAAATTTTTGACAAAACTGAAACAGCTGAAGATTTAAAAAAAATTGAATTGTGATAGAAATGAATATACCGACAATTGATAATCCGATGATAGTTCTTGTATCAATTTTAATCATCATACTAATTACTTCAATTATTACCCGCCTTGTCGCTTTTTTAATGAATAGAATGGAACGATTTAAAAAAGACATGACCGCAGTTTATCTTATACGGGACATAATTAACTATATAATATATTTCATTGCATTGATGATAATTTTACAGTTCTTCGGAATTAATCTTGCAGGAACATTATTGAGTTTAGGAATTATAGGTATTGCGGTGAGTTTTGCTGCAAAAGACATAATTTCAAATCTGTTTTCTGGAATAATATTAATCATAAGAAAAAGTATCAAAGTTGGAGATACGATTGAAATAAACAATAAAAAAGGATATGTAAAAAGAATTTCCCTTAGGTCAACTCTTATTATTGATGATTTGGGTGTTAAGATACATGTTCCGAATTCAACATTAACCAACAATTCATATTTACAATTCAAACCTCCTGAAAAATACAGAGTAGATATACTTGCAGGAGTGCCATTGAATATAGACATAGAAAAATTTAAAGAATACATAATACAGAAAATAGGTAATTATGATGGAGTTTCTGAAAATCCTAAACCTAATGTGTTTTCAAAAGGAATAACATTTGAAGAAACACAACTCAAAGTATCATTTTGGGTAAAAGACTTTAATAGTAAAGACGACTATAAATTAATTATTACTAATGAAATTAGAAAGTATGTAGAAATGGGTGAAAAAAATGAACAGTTCTCTTCAAGATGAAATATTAAAATTAAAAGAAGAAAAAAATGCAATAATTCTTGCACACAATTATCAGCCGAAAGAAATTCAGGAAATTGCTGATTTTTTAGGAGATTCCTTAGAATTATGTATTAAAGCTTCTGAAATTGACGATAAAGATTTAGTTGTATTTTGTGGTGTGGACTTTATGGCTGAAACTGCATTTATACTAAATCCCGACAAAAAAATAGTCATACCAACTCTAGAAGCAGAATGCCCGATGGCACATATGTTACCTGAAGAAGAACTTTTAAAAGCTAAAGAGGAACATCCTGATGCCGGCGTTATCCTTTATGTCAATAGTATTGCAGAAGCAAAACAACATGCCGATACATTATGTACTTCAGCAAATGCAGTAAAAGTAGCTGAAAGTTTAAAACAAGAAAAAATATTATTTGGACCTGACAACAATTTAGGAAACCATGTATCTCAAAAAATTGATAAAAAAATAATACCTGTTCCTAAAGGCGGACATTGTTATGTTCACAAACTGTTCCATGTTGAAGATGTTGAACTTAAAAGACAACAACACCCAAATGCAGAAATTATCTGTCACCCTGAATGTAACATTGAAGTTCAGGAAGCATGTGATCAAGTCATGTCCACTGGAGGAATGTTAAGATACATTGCTGAAAGTGATAAAGAAGAATTTGTACTCGGAACCGAAATTGATATGATTACAAGAATCAATTTAGAAGTTGAAGGGAAAAAATTATATCCTCTACTTGAAGGAGCAATCTGTGAAACTATGAAACTGCATACATTAGAAAAAGTAAGAGATTCACTTATTAATGAAGCTCCTCAAATTACATTACCTAAAGATGTTGCTGAAAAATCCTTAAAAGCAGTACAACACATGCTTGATGCATCAAAATAGCTAGTTTTACTAGCTAAACTTTTTTATTTTTTAAATTGTTCCAAAAATGGACTTAAAGTTTCAATAAATTTAGCATAATCAATATTATTAAGATTATCAATGTGCAAATCAAACAGATATAACTCACAATCATTAATCAGTTCCTTCAAAGGTAGTGTGTCAAATTCTGGTGAGAAATACAAATCATCTGTCGGACTTATCACCAACGTTTTGGCTTGAATATCAGACAATTTATCTTCCACATCATAACCTAAGATAGAATCATTTTGGAATTTGAAATCGTAAATATCAATGAATAAACCATCATCAACATATTCATCCATTAAAACATCTATCTCATCATTAGACATTCCCTGAAAAATCCGTCTAGAAAAATAATTTGAATAGAGTATCTTATTTATAGAAACCATTGTTTTTGATAATGATTCACTGTAAACATCAGAATAGAAATTATCACTGGCTTCAATTACGCTTTCTATCCCTCTTGCAACCACATATCGATAACCGTTAGTTTTAAAGGAACTACTAAGAACTATTATAAATTCCATATCTTCAGAATACTCACAAGCCCAAGTATATGCTTCATATCCTCCCAATCCTCTTCCAACAATCCCTAAAACTTGATTAGAACCAAATTTTTCTTTAATGAATTGTCTTTTAAAATTAACCTTATCTTTAAAGGAATATTTCGGAAAGTTATATCTCAAATTAGTGGATGAAGGACTACACGAACCAGGAACGCCCAAGGAAGTTATTGAGACAAAAAAATATTCATTAAAATCAAAAGGTTTACCTTCTGCGGTTAATTGAGAAAAACCATCAATGGAAAAGGAACTTCCATCATAATTATGACAAAAAATAACCATATTTTCAATATTTCCATCTTTATCATACTTAGGAGCGCCTTTTACAACATATTCCACTTCTACATTCTCTAGAATTTTACCATTCTCAAATTCGAATTTTTCAAGAGAATCCTTGGAATACTCATAAACAATATTAGGATTATTTAAAATAGAAATCACCTTTTGGCAATTATTATATTATAATATTAATTTTTGATAAATATATAAAGGTTACTGGAAAAAAAATTTAACTGTTTAAATAATTAAAAAAAGTTAAAAAAAAAAAATAACTTTTAAAAATTATATCATTGCATATCTTCCAAAAAACTGGAAAGAAAAACATTCATCTCAATCTCTTCACGGGAAATAAAATCATCTATCCTGATTTTTGCAACATCACTCTGGAATGGATATAATTCATCATCAAAATACATTTTTATTTTGAGAAATTCATCTTCTATTTTAGTCTCTTCAACCAAATTATCATCCAAATAGTTCATCTGATTTTCAGACAATCCAAAAACATTGTATTCAATGAACTTTTTATCTTCGAAAACACCATAATCAGATATTTTTACATCCATATTATCACTCAAAATTTTTCATGAACACTTTTAGTTCATCAGAAATAGTTTCAATTTCGTTGAAACATAAGTGCCCCAATTGGGAATCCATAACAATCAATTGAGAATCATCAATCTTTTCAGACATTGGAATACCATCAAGTTCCGGAGGAAAATGAGGGTCCTGCTTGCATGAGATTATTAATACCTTAGATTTGATTTTATTCAAATCATTTTCGACATCATAATTCATACAGGATTCATTGCAGTATTTTACATCATAAATATCTACATTAATGCTTTCATTACCAAAGTTTTCAAATTCACTCCTTAATTCATCATTGGACATTGCACGTAATGCCTCCTTGGAGAGACCAAAATTGAATTCAGCAAGATTAGCCAATCTTAAAGTTCTAATCAATGAATAAGTCATCTCCCCTTTATTGTAATCAGGATCAGATTCTATAATTTCATTTACAAATCTGGAAAGGATATAATCATGACCAGCAACCTTATAGCTGCTTACACCACAAATGATAAAATCTGCAAAATCAGGACTTTCAATAGCTTGGGTTAAACTGACAAATCCACCCATTGAATTACCAATCATTCCCAAAACATGAGTTATATTGAATTTTTTCAATAAAAATTGTTTTTGAAAATTAGCCACATCCTTAATCGAATATTTTGGAAATTTATTTTTTAAACCAGTAGATGAGGGAGAACAAGACCCTGGAGAACCTAATGCAGACATACAAATGAAAAAGTATTTGTTTTCATCAAAAGGACCGTCTTCACCGACTAACGGAATGATTTTTTTCATTGACGAGAAATTGCCCAAAGAACCATGACAATACACAATTGCATTTTCAATTACTCCTTTTTTATCATATTTTGGAGTTCCGAAAGTCATATATTCAACAGAAACATCATTGAGAACTTTTCCGTTTTCGAATTCGAATGAATCCAATGTGAAAAATTCATTTTTATCATCAAAATAATCTTCATCGTAAATTTCAATCCCAACCATAGTAAATTATATTTAATGTTACTATAAAAAACAAATTATTTAAATTAATCTAAACAATGTTATTGTGATGAAATATAAAATTTTAGAAAAACCTAATTGCAAAGATGCTTACGATTTAGTTCAGGAAGCTTTGCGTAAAAGAGCAACAATACTGATTTTTGCATGTTGCAAAGTCAATTATGAAGGACGTGCATTAAGTGAACTCAATTGGGGAGAACGTATAATTATGATTAAACCCGATGGAGCATTTTTAATTCACCAGGAAAAAAAGGTTGAACCTGTGAACTGGCAACCTCCGAAATCAAAAACAAGAAGTTACATTAAAAACGATAATCTTTTCCTGGAAAGTCACAGAAGAACACCAAAAGAATTATTGACTGTTGAAATAAGAAAAATCCAATTTATCAACTATGCCAATATGGAAGACTTTGAAGAACTTGAGCAAGCAGGATATGAAAAGGACATGAGTGACATGATTATGGAAAAACCCCACATGATTGAAGAGGGTTTCACTCCAACAGCCCGAGAGTATAGTGTAGAGCATGGATTTATTGATATTTTAGGAAAAGATAAAAACAATAATCTAATGGTTTTGGAACTAAAAGCACGTAAAGCAGGAGTAAGTGCAGTAAAACAACTTCGAAGATATCTTCAAGATTTAGAAAATACTGAAAACGATTACCTTAAAGAATGTAAAGCTCAAAAGAAAAAAATCAGAGGCCTTCTTGTTGCTCCATCAATAATGGATGATGCTCAAGAACTTATTGAAGAAGAAGGGATTGAATTTGTATCAATCGAACCTCCTCGTGAATTAAAACGAGACAAGAAAATAACATTAGATGCATTTTAACTTAATGCATCTTCAATTCTTTTCATTTCATCAAAATAAAATTTTTTTGTGAATTTATTTGCAGGAATAGAATTGGTCACATGACACTCTTTTTCAAGTTTATATATGAGATAATCTTCAGTTTCTAAAGGAATTGTACCATCTTCATCCAATAATTCGAGATTTTCTAATTCTTTCAGGATATCATCATATTCCTTTTGTTCAAGGGAAATAACATCTTCCAAATCCATATCCTGAACTTTAGGATTTAATTGTAATGCAATAGCAACAAAACCATTAACCTCTTTGTCGGAAATTTCAAACTTAGAATTTCTTATTTCTTCCATGGAAAATTTAACATGAGTTAATGTGTTTTCTGTTACTGGAATTTCTCTTGAAAGGCCAATTTGATTTATTTCATAATGATTTTTCCAGTCCCCTATTTTATAAACTGCATAATTCATATCATCAATATTAATAATTTCATCACTTGCCATTTTATCACATTTATAAATATCTTTTTATATAAATAAAAACATTATTATTAATATATAATGTTAAATTAAATGGAGGTTGAGCTGTGAAAAAATGTCCTGAATGTGGAAATCCCAGTTATGATGGTGCTCCGGTTTGTGGAAATTGTGGATATAAATTTCCAAAACCAAAAGTTATAGTTCCTAAAGAAGAAAGTATCTTTGAAAAGCAACCAAAACCAAAAAAACCTTCCTCAGGCGAAAGTACAGTTAATATATTAAAAGAAAAGAAACTTATTATCGGTGCAATAGTTTTAATAACATTAATTGTAATCTGCGGAATTGTTTTAACTGGACCACATAATAACAATAACACTTCACTAACAAATAATAATTTAGTTAAAGTTAGCGAAGGTGCATTTTCATTCGAATATCCAAGCAATTGGGAAGTAATAAATGGAAGCGATGCAGACCACACTAATGCAAAATTCTTTAAAAATACAAATAATACCATTATAGAATATTATAACAGTACAATGGAATCAACATCACTTAAAGAGATAACCCAAGACAGAATTAGTTATGCACAGAATAATGATTCTTATGTAGAACTTGTTGAAACTATCACATTAGATGGTAGAAACGCTTCAAATGTCATTTTAGAAAATAATGACGGCAACTACACAAGATTTGTTTCAATGTTTAGTGATGGAAAATTATATGTATTTAAAATTAGTGGCGAATCAATTAACTCTGTAACTTCAGAGGATATAACTGCAATGATAAATACAGCAGATATTACTTAAGTATGATTAATTTCATACTCTATTTTTTATTTTTTAAGTGTTAATATGACCAAAATTAAAATTGCCCTTTGTCAAATGAATGTAATTGATGGCAAAGAGAAAAATTTAAAAAAAGCTGAATTAATGATTAATAAAGCCGTTGACAAAAATTCAGATTTTATAGTTTTACCCGAAATGTTTAACTGCCCATATTCTAATGATAAATTCATAGAATACTGCGAAAATGAAAAAACAAGCAAAACCCTCTTTAAAATATCTGAACTGTCATCCAAAAATAATGTTTACATTCTTGCAGGATCCATTCCAGAAAAAGAAAAAGGTAAACTGTACAACACAAGTTATCTTTTTGACAGAAACGGTAAAATCATAGCTAAACACCGAAAAATGCATCTTTTTGACATTGACGTGAAAGGAAAAATATCTTTTAGGGAATCTGATGTTTTAACAGCTGGAAATAATATAACAGTTGTTGATACTGAATTCGGTAAAATCGGAATTGGAATCTGCTATGATATTCGCTTTCCAGAACTTGCCAGATTGATGACCCTCAAAGGTGCTTCAATACTGTTTTATCCAGGAGCATTTAATATGACCACAGGTCCAGCACACTGGGAATTACTGTTCCGTTCAAGAGCATTAGACAATCAGGTATATTGTATAGGTGTCGCACCTGCTTTAAACATGAATGCAAGTTATCATAGCTTTGGACATTCAATTATCACAAACCCATGGGGAGAAATAATTGCTGAAGCAAGTGAAAAAGAAGAATTGATAATCTCTGAAATAAATTTAAACGAAATAAAAAAAATTAGAGAAGAACTTCCACTTTTAAAAAATAAAAGAGAAGATCTTTATGAAATTATTGAAAAATAACTATTTCAATTTAGCCAGTCTTTTTTCAAAATAAGACAACTTTTTATCATTATCTTTAAAGACATCACAAGCGGTTTCTATGACTCTAACTTCATTATCATAGTCATTAGCTTTCCTATATAAAACACATAATCTTTTATATGGGGCATCTTTAGCTTGTTTTGATTCAACATAACGTTCATATTCTTTTATAGCCTTTTGAACATTAGTTTTTTCCATTTCCTTTATAGTACTCATAGGAATAACTTTTACAATGGACTCCCCTGATGCCTTAGCTTTTTGTCTTTTTTGCGCTTTTTTGATTGCTTTATTGCATGATTTTTTGAAGTCTTTATCATCTTCTGTTTTTCGAATATCTTTAATTAATTTAATTGATTCATCAGTGGCTAAGTCACCTAATGCTTGAATAGCAGCTAATTTTACACCCCAATCTTCATCTTCAAGACATTTAGCAATGGCATCTATTTGATCTTCAGCCTGAAGTTCACCTAAAGCACGTACGGCAACTTTTCTAACACCAAAATCATCATCATCAATTGCTTCTACAAAGTAAGGAATAACTTTTTTATCTTCTGTTTCTTTTAGTGCAAAAGCAATGAAACGTTTGTCCTTACCTTCAGCATTATTAAATGCATCAATTAATTTATCTACAGCCACATCACCCATATTCCCTAATATTTCAGCAGCTTT
The DNA here is from genome assembly GCF_946184425.1 of uncultured Methanobrevibacter sp. GTDB lineage: Archaea > Methanobacteriota > Methanobacteria > Methanobacteriales > Methanobacteriaceae > Methanocatella. Next base: position 8,731 of record NZ_CAMHFP010000015.1, read on the forward strand.
GAATCTAACTTGAGCATTATCATCAGTTGTTGCTTTAATTAATGGTTCAATAGCTTCTTCATCAGTTATTCCAACCAATGATTCAATAGCTTCTTTTCTGACTTTAACATCATCATTTGATAGATTGTTAATGGATTCTTCAAAACTTAAATTTGACATGATAATAAATTAGATTTTAGGAATATATAAATTTTTGATAAATTTATGAGAATTATAAAAAAAGTTTATAGAAAAAATGATTTCAAACTAAACAATAAATATTTGATAGTTAAAAAAAGAAAAATAAAATTGAAAAAAAGAATTTTTCAATTTAAATACAAGTATATCCACCATCAACAGCGATAGCTTGACCAGTTACATAACTGGATTTTGGTGAAGCTAAGTATACAACTGTAGAATCTAATTCTCCGTCGACACCGGATCTTCCAACAGGCACTACAGTTTTAGTGTAAGCTTTGTATTCATCATTGTCAATGGTTGAACGTGTGAGTTCAGTTGGGAAAGTACCAGGACAGATTGCATTTACAGTAATGTTGTATTTTGCCCATTCAGCCGCTAATTGTCTGGTAAGGTTTACAACTCCACCTTTTGCTGCTGCATATGGGGAGGTTGGTGTTGCCATAGTTCCGACTAAACCAAACATTGATGCAGTGTTGATGATTCTTCCGTATTTTTGTGGAATCATTGCTTCACGTGCAACTGCTCTAGACATTTTGAATGTACCAGTAAGGTCAACATCTACAGTTTTGTTCCATTCGTCATCAGTTAATAATTCTGCTTCTTTTGTTGCTCCATATCCTGCATTGTTGTGGAGGATATCAATTCTTCCAAAGTGGTCCATGACTTCTTTTACACAGTTTTCAACACTTTCAGTATCTGTAACATCACAAACTACACCAATGCAGTCTACGCCGAGTTCTTTGATTTCTTCTGCAACTTGGTCTAATCTTTCTTTCCTCCTTCCAGTAACCACAATGTTAGCACCATATCTTGCATATGCTTTTGCCATGTCTACACCAATACCAGAGGATGCTCCACTTACTAATGCTACTTGTCCAGATAAATTAAATAAATCATTCATTTTATTACCACCTAGGCATTATGCCTATGTTTAAATATATTACATTTTTCAGTATTTAAAAATTTTTATTTTGCAAAATTATAAAAAAATAGTGAAAAAAAATCAAAATATTGTAAAAAATATTATATAAACATAATCAATTGAACAAAGATATGGAAAAAAAATTTAGGTAAACTAAAAAAAATAACAAATAATTATCAAAAATACCAATAAATTTAATAAAAATTAAAAATTAAATTAAAAATATTAAATTAGTGAAAATGAGGAAACAATAATGATTGAAGAACAAATAAAAAGTTATTCAAAAAAACAAATCTACAAAATCCTGCACCCATGGGTTAAACAGTGGTTTGATTCAAAATTTGATGACTTTACACCAGCTCAAAAAAAATCAATCATTGATATCCACAAAAAAAACAACATCCTCATTTCATCACCAACAGGGTCCGGTAAAACATTGACCGCATTTTTATCAGTGATAAGTGAATTGACAACACTTGCCGAGAAAGGCAAATTGGAAGATAAAGTTTATTGTATTTACATTTCACCCCTAAAAGCTCTGGACAACGATATTGAAAAAAACCTGGATGAACCTTTAGATGGAATAAAAAAAATAGCTGGAAAAGATTTGGGAATTAGAAAAGCCGTGCGTACAGGTGACACAACCCAATACCAAAGACAAAAAATGCTTAAAAAACCACCACATATTCTAATAACAACTCCCGAAACACTGTCAATATTGCTGGTGGCTCCAAAATTTAGAGAAAAATTAAGCAATGTAAACTATGTTATCATTGATGAAATTCATTCACTGGCCGAAAATAAAAGAGGAGTGCATTTAAGTTTATCTCTTGAAAGATTACAGCATCTGATAGGACAATTTACAAGAATAGGATTATCAGCAACTGTAAGTCCTATTGATGAAGTGGCCAAATTTCTTGTAGGATATGAATATGGTATTGAAAGAAACTGCAAAATAGTAAATATAAACTATTTAAAAGAGCTTGACATGGAAGTAATGTGTCCTGTCAGCGATATTGTTCTTGCTGACGATGAAGACACAAGACTTGGAACATATGACCTGTTGGATGACCTTATTCAGGAAAATAAAACAACATTAATATTTACAAATACACGAAGCGGAACTGAACGGTTTGTCTATAATCTAAAGAAAATGTATCCAATGAATTACAACGATTCAAATATAATGGCACACCACTCATCACTTTCAAAGGAGGTGCGTCTTGAAACCGAAAATAAACTAAAGGAAGGAAAACTCAAGGCTGTTGTTTCATCAACATCGCTTGAACTCGGAATAGATATTGGATACATTGATTTGGTAGTGCTCATAAATTCGCCGAAATCCGTTGCAAGAGCCCTTCAAAGAATTGGAAGAAGTGGACATAGATTGCATGAAAAGTCAAGGGGAAAAATCATCGTAACAGACCGTGACGATTTGGTTGAATGTTCAATTTTGCTCAAAAATGCTAAAGAAGGAAAAATAGATAGAATAAGTATACCAACCAATTGTTTGGACGTACTGGCTCAACATATTTATGGAATGAGTATTGAAAATCCATGGGATATTGATTATGCCTACGAAGTAATTAAAAAGAGCTATTGCTATAAAGACCTGACACGGGACGATTATGAAGATATCTTAAGTTATATGGCTGGAGAATATCCCGAACTTGAAGAAAGGTATGTTTATGCAAAAATTTGGATTGATTACAAGAACAATACTTTCGGAAAACGTGGAAAACTGGCCAGAATGCTTTATTCAACAAATATTGGTACAATACCTGATAGCTCCGGTGTTTTAGTTAAATGCGATGGAGAAACCATAGGGAGAATTGAGGAAGACTTTATGGAAAGGCTTAAAAAAGGAGACACATTCGTTTTAGGAGGTAATACATACAGATTCAATTATGGAAAAGGAATGACAATTAATGTGACTCCCGCCATGGGGCCGCCGACAATACCTTCCTGGTTTTCACAACAATTGCCATTATCCTTTGATTTGGCAATGGATATTCAAAGATTCAGGGCACATATGGATGTTAAATTCAGATACAGAAGAAGTAAAGAAGAAATAATGGAATTTATACACGAATATCTATATGTTGATGATTTTGCAGCAAATTCAATATATGAATACTTTCTGGAACAATTCAAGTATGCAAAAATACCAAGCAACCAACTCCTGCTTATTGAATACTACAAGGGATTTGGAGGCAGACGTTTTGTAATATTCCATTCATTATTTGGAAGAAAAGTTAATGACGCACTTTCAAGAGCCATTGCATATATTGTAGCTAAAAGATACAATATCAATGTCACCATTTCAATATCAGACAACGGATTTTATTTAAGTTCAGACGGTAAAATTGGAGGTTTGGAGTCATTTAAAGAATTGACACCAGAAAACTTCGAGAATATCCTCTCCCAATCACTGAATAAAACAGAAACACTGGCTTCAAGGTTTAGGCATTGCGCAGGAAGGTCATTAATGACACTGAGAAGGTATAAAGGAGAATCCAAATCAGTGGGACGGCAGCAAGTAAGGGGAAAAATATTATTAAAGTTCGTGCAGGAGATGGATGAAAATTTCTCAATTTTAAAAGAAGCCCGAAGAGAAGCATTAGAGGACTATATGGATGTAAAAAATGCTTTAAAAATAATTGAATGGGTTTCCTCAGAACAAATGGAAGTTAAAACTATAAATACTGTTATACCAAGCCCCTTTGCATTTAATTTAATCTCACAAGGATATTTAGATGTCCTGAATCAGAACGATAAGGCGGAATTTACAAAAAGAATGCATCAGGCAATTTTAGACCAAATTAAAGATAAACTAAAAGACATCTATTAAACATTAAAACTAAAATAATTAAATACTTTATTAACAATATAAAATATTGAATGAAAGGTGATAATCATGACAAAATGGAAAGCAGTTATTATAGGTTTTATATTATCTGTAATTGTTAAATCATTTTTTGGACATTATGATTTTGTAGGATTATTGATTGTCGGATTCATTACCGGATACATTGCACATAATGGAGCACTTAACGGAATGTGGAATGCAGCCCTTGCCGGCGCATTAGGTACAGTAATCTGCGCAATACTATTTATAATATCTACAACAATAGGAGGAAGTTTTTTTGGATTATTCGGAGGACTTATAGGATTTACAACATCCGGACTCACAGGTATTTTTGCAGTTATTGAAAATTTAATCTATTATGCAATCGTCATGGGAATTACTGGAGCCATCGGAGGGGCAGTTGCTTCTAAAAAATAAGTTTTTGGAGAAAATAAAATGGAAATATTTAGCGATATCGACTTTAAATCATTAGTATTTGGAGCAGCAATAGCTGCTGCATTTGTAATATTGGGATCCATGTATAATGAGTTCATTTATGCATTTGCTTCAATTGGGTTTTTATATGTTGGATACAATGCACCAAATATAAAAACATCCGTAATACTAGGTGCAATTGCATCAACACCAGTAATGTATCTTGCATTGGACGGAATATTCAGAGAAATACCTCCAACCGAAGAAGGAAGAATGATAATGATTCTAGCAATTCTTCTTGTGGGTATACTTGTTGCAGTCATTGGCGCATGGGCAAAAAGAGACCGCGTGAAAGCAAAAGAAGAGTATGAAAAAAAGCAAAAAATCGGTAAAAATAAAAACAAAAACAAAAATGCAAAAGAACCACAAAATGAAAATAAAGGTCTTTTGAATAAAATTTTAAAAAAAGAATAAAAAAATAATAACTAAATTAGGTTATTATTTTTTCTAATTCATCTCTTTCTATACCACGTTTAATTTCTAAAGCAATTCTTCTACCCATACTCATTGGTTTACCATAGGTCAAGTAGGAGTAAGGAGAACCATCCATAAATGTATTTGTTCCACCGTCAGTTCTTGCACTGATTTCAAAACAAATTACTTCCAGATTATCATTTACTAAAGTTTGCATACAGAAAGGACCGTTTAATCCAGGAGCAACTAATTTTTTAGCACTTTCAGTTAATTTGTCTGCAATATCAAACACTTGTGGGAGCAAGGATTCACGAATTACAGCAGGGTGGTTACCTGTCACAACATAAGAAGGACTTAAATCAATGTCAAGTTGATCTTTTGCAGGCATTCTTACAAATCCATCAATACTGGATTCATATCTTGTATCCATACCCATTAATTCTACAGTGTCATCAAGTGCAGAGTAGAAATAGTGTATACAGTAATTACATCCGGAAACATATTCTTCAATGTGAGCAGCTTCAACATCACTGTCTTCTAACCATCCACGTGCTTTCATAGCTTCAATTTTAGAATTGAATTCTTCAGTAGATGAAGCTACAAAGTAACCTCTACCACCTCTAGCACCAGGGAATTTAACCATTACCGGCCTGTCAATATCTTCAGGACCATCATATTTGAAAGGTATCCTCACATCACCTTCAACAAGCAATGCTCTTTCTTTGTCCCTTTCCGCTTCCCATCTGAGAACATCCCTGTTTCCAAACATAGGCACATTAAATTTATCTTCAACATTGTCCAAACCAGCATATGCAACAAAAGATCCGTGAGGCACAACAATTGCATTCATGTCTCTGAGTTTTTGTTGAACATCTTCATTTACAATGTCTTTGAATTCATCGACAATAATATATTCATCAGCAACATTAAAACGTTGGTATGGAACTTCACGACCTTTTTGACATACTATAGCAGTTCTAAATCCTTCTTCTTTAGCACCTTGCAAAATATGTAAAGAAGTATGGCTTCCAAGAGTAGCTATTGTGATTTCACTTTTGTCATATTTAGCCAAAATATCTAAAATATCTTCCTTTTTTACTTCACCCATTTTATCTTCTCCTCAAAGAATGATATTATTATATTTAAATTTTAGAATTTATAATATTTTTTATCAAAGTTTTTTCCAATTGTAAAAAAAAATTTTAAAAAGGAGTAACAACAAATAATAAGACCATATTTTTATAGATTATATAAGGTTGAAAAAATGTTGATAGGATTGATTTCAGATACCCATATCCCAGATAGAGCTAAAGAAATACCTCAAAAAGTATTTGATGCATTTAGCGAAGTTGATTTGATTTTACATGCTGGTGATTTAACTTCACTTAAAGTGATTGAAGATTTGGAAAAAGTAGCCCCAGTAATGGCAGTGCAAGGAAATATGGACAGAGCAAAAGGAATTAATCTACCTACAGCAAAAGTTATAGAAGCCGAAGATTTGAAAATAGGCATCGTCCATGGTGAAGTCTACCCACGAGCAGACACACAGCAATTAGTATATATTGCTAAAGAATTGGATGTTGATATATTGGTAACAGGACATTCACATCAACCAAAAATCGAACAGAAAGACGGAGTATTGTTATTGAATCCCGGAAGCCCTATTGTCCCAAGGCTTGCCGATAGAACTGTGATGATACTTGAAATTCATAACAAGGAAGTTGATATAGAGATTATAAAAATTGGCGCTCCAGTATGCAGTGCACTTGATTTTGACAAATATAAGAGGAATTGAAATGGGAAGCAAATGGCAAATGGAAAAGCACAATGATCCATATTACAAAAAAGCTAAAAAAGAAGATTACCGTTCAAGAGCATCATATAAACTAAAACAGTTAGATAAAAAGTACAAAATTATTAAAGAAGGAAATACTGTTGTGGATTTGGGAGCAGCCCCTGGAGGATGGTCACAGGTTGCTCTAGAAAAGGTTGGAGAAGATGGAATTGTTGTGGGCGTTGACTTAAACAGATTCAAAAGATTCCATGAAGAAAACTACCATGGAATCCGAGGAGATTTTACAACACCAGAAGTTCAAGAAAAAATCATGACACTGATTGGAGGCAAAGCAAAAGTTGTAATGTCCGATGCATCGCCATCACTTTCAGGAATTAAAACTATCGACCAGTTAAGGTCCATTGATTTAGTAAACGTCGTAATCGAAATAGCTGAAAATATTCTTGAAGAAAAGGGAAATCTCGTCATGAAAGTATTTCAAGGCCCAGAATATAAAAACATGCTGGATTCACTAAAAGGAAAATTCAGACATGTGAGAACAACAAAACCTGCATCATCACGTAAAAAAAGTTCAGAAATGTATGTCGTCGGTTTGGAATATATGCCAAAAAAGAGAAAAAAAAGAAATTAAAGATTATTGTATGCATCATTAGCAGTTTGAAGTTCTTGTTTAGCGAAATCTATTCTACTATCAACTTCATTAGATGGTTTACCTGCATCTAAAGCACTTTGAACATTTTCTATAGCCGAATTTGCCCTAGATAACTCAATTCTTGCATCATTATAAATTTTGACTTCATCAGCCCCGCCAGCATAATATGTAGATTTAACATTATCGAACTTAATAGCTAAATCCGAATAAGATGATTTAAGTTCTGCGAGCTGATCATATTGAGTACCTGAAGATATTTCATCAGTAATACCCTCAGAAACCATACTATACCCTACATACGCTACAACAATAATTGTTGATACAATCATGATGATTCCAACAACAGAAATCAACATAGAAGTAGATTTAAATATGCTTAGTCTAGATTTCCTCATAATACCATCAAAATTAATTAAAATAATTTATATATCTATATTATAAATTTTAGTATTTAATGTTTACCAATTAGAAAAATTAGTTTTCAAATGCTCTATGCAATAATTTTTAAAGTATGAAAAAATAAAAATATAGATAATGAATTCCACTACTAAATCACAAACATCAATTGCAAAATTTGAAGAATTTTTTTCTACTTCATACAAGGACGATGTTTTTGAAATACTTGAAAAATATCCCGATGAAAGATCACTTAATGTAGATTACAATGCATTAGAAATATTTGATCCTGACTTGGCAGATTTATTAATAGATAAACCTGAAGAGGTTATTCAGGCAGCTCAAATTGCTATTAAAAACATAGACCCTCTTGTAAAGGATGCTGACATCCATATCAGGTTTGAAAATCTTTCTAATGTAATTCCTTTGAAAACATTATTGAGTAAATATATCGGTACCTTTGTTGCCGCTGACGGAATTGTAAGAAAGACTGATGAAATAAGGCCACGTATTGAAACTGGAGTATTTGAATGTAGAGGATGTATGAGATTGCATGAGGTTGAACAGACTTCAAGCAATACCATAATAGAACCATCACTTTGCAGTGAATGCGGAGGAAGATCTTTCAGATTGCTTCAAGAGGAATCAAAATACATAGACACACAGACCGCCAGAATGCAAGAGCCTTTAGAAAATTTATCTGGGGGAACTGAACCAAAACAAATGTTAATGGTTTTAGAAGATGATCTAGTAGATGAATTGAATCCAGGAGATAAAGTAAGAATAACTGGAACATTAAGAACATTTAGGGAAGAAAGAAGCGGTAAATTTAAAAATTACATTTATGTTAATCATATCGAGCCTTTAGAACAGGAATTTGAAGAGCTGCAACTATCAGAAGAAGATGAGGAAAAAATCATAGAACTATCAAAAGACCCTCACATTTATGACAAGATTATCAAATCCACAGCACCCTCAATCAGAGGATACAGAGATGTAAAAGAAGCAATTGCATTGCAGTTATTCGGTGGATCTGCAAAACAGCTTGAAGATGAAACAAAATTAAGGGGAGACATACACATCCTAATTGTAGGTGATCCCGGTATTGGTAAGTCTCAAATTTTGAAATATGTTTCAAGACTTGCTCCTAGAAGTATTTATACAAGTGGAAAAGGTACTACCGGAGCAGGATTAACTGCAGCTGCAGTAAGAGATGAACTTGGAGGATGGTCTCTTGAAGCAGGTGCATTGGTACTTGGGGACCAAGGTAATGTATGTGTTGACGAATTGGACAAAATGAGGTCTGAAGACAGATCTGCACTTCACGAAGCATTAGAACAACAAACAGTAAGTATTGCGAAAGCAGGAATTATGGCAACATTAAATTCAAGATGTTCCGTTCTTGCAGCTGCAAACCCTAAATTCGGAAGATTTGACAGATACAAAATACTTGCAGAACAAATCGACTTGCCTGCACCAATTATATCTCGTTTCGATTTAATCTTCGTGATTGAAGATAAACCAAGCAGAGAAGGAGATTCCAAATTAGCAGAACACATTTTGAAAATACACAAAGAAAATACAATCGATTATGAAATTGAACCTGAGCTGCTCAGAAAATATATTGCATACGCTCGTAAAACCGTTAACCCAACATTAACCGATGAAGCTAACGAAGTTTTAAGAGACTTTTACGTGAATACAAGGAACAGTAACCCTGAAGAACAAGGTGCAGTTCCAATTACTGCAAGACAATTAGAAGCCATCATTCGTCTGGCAGAAGCCAGCGCAAAGATTAAACTTAAAGAGACCGTAGATAAAGAAGATGCTAACAAAGCTGTAAGGTTACAAATGGCTTGTCTTAAAAAAGTAGGTATTGACCCTGAAACCGGTGAAATGGATATTGAGATAATGGAAGGAAGAACACCTAAATCAGACAGAGACAAGATTCAAAGAGTTACTGAAGAAATTGCCCTTCTTGAAGAAGAATATGCTGGATCAGCTCCATTAAATGTATTAATATCCAACATGAATGAGAAATTTGGAGTCAGTGAAGAAAAAGTGGAAAGCATTGTTCGTAATTTACAACAAAAAGGTGTCATTTACGAACCAGACACCGGCTACTTTAAGAGAGTGATGTCATAACTCTCATACTTTTTATTTTTTTAAATAAATTTACTTATTTTTTCAAAAATAACAATACATTAATAAAGGATTAAAATAAAATTTAATATATTATACTTATACTAATTTTCACGGAGAGATAATATGGATAAATACGAAGATTTATTAGAAAGAGCAATAGACCAATTACCTCCAGAAGTATTTGAACACAAAAGATTTAAAATTCCTAAAGCTTATTCAGATATCCAAGGTAATAGAACATTCATTAAAAACTTTAAAGATGTTGCAGAAGGTTTAAACAGAGACCCTCAGCACTTATTAAAATTTTTGATGAGAGAATTAGGTACTGCTGGAAATATTGAAGGTCAAAGAGCAATTTTGCAAGGTAAATTTACCCATTACCTAATCAATGAAAGAATTGAAGATTATGTAGACAAATATGTTATTTGTCATGAATGTAACAGACCAGATACAAGAATTATCAGAGAAGGTAGAATATTCTTACTTAAATGTGCTGCATGCGGTGCAACAGCACCTTTAAAATCATTATAATTTTACCTTTTTTACTTATTTTATCGATATCATGTTTTGTGTAGAGTGCGGAAGTACTGAAAAAAAGATGATAGGTAACATCTGTATAGACTGTTTTTTAAAAGATTTTCAGATGATTGAAATTCCAGAACGCATTGAAATTCAGATATGCAGTCATTGCAACAGTAAACTTGAAGAGGGAAAATGGAGTGAAGAAAATATTCCCGAAGAAGAAATCATTTACAGAGCACTTGAACGCAATATACAAATAGCTGACGAAGTTTCGAACGAAATTATCAACCTTGAAATTGACCAGATGAAAGGCACAATAGCAAGTTGTTATGTGGAAGTTGTGGGAGAAGTTTACGGTGAACAGATTGAAGAAACCCATGACACTGAAGTTAAAATATTGAAAACCGTTTGTCCAACATGCAGCAAACTGCAGGCAGGATACTATGAGTCAGTTATCCAATTTAGAGCAGACAACAGAGAAATAAAATCTGAAGAATATGCAAAAGCTGATGAAATTGTTGAGAGAACTCTAATCAAACAAAGTAAAAAAGACAAACTTGCGTATTGCCCCCAAATAGCTAAATTAAAAGAAGGATATGATTATTACATAGGTTCTTTAAAAACCGGGCGAAAAGTGGCTGATGCTCTGAAAGATGAATTCGGAGGAGTAATTAAAGAATCTCCCAGACTTATCAGTGAAGATAAATCTACAGGAAAAGGATTATATAGAATATGGATTTCAGTAAGAATCCCCGAATTCGAAATCGGAGACTTCATAAAATACGAAAATAAACTTTCCCAAGTAAAAGATATTGATAAAAATAGAATTATATGTATAGATATTGCAAAGGATAACAAACAATTCACAATTCCTTTAAAAAATATGGAAAACATTGAATTTGTTAAAAAGCAGGATGAAATTGAAACTACAACAATAATATCCAAATCTCCGAAAATGATTCAAATTCTAGATCCAAGTGACTATTCCGCAGTAGATTTGGAAATGAAAGAAGGATTTGAAGATTATGAAATTGGAGCAGAAATCAAACTCATTAAAATTGACAATTACATTTATTTAATAGACTAAGTGATAAAATGAATATTGAAGAAAAAATTCAATTAATTGAAGAAGGAACCTTAGAAGTTATAGACACAGAAGAATTGAAAGATGTTCTTGAAAAAGACCAACCTATAGCTTATACAGGTTATGAACCATCAGGTAAAATCCATTTAGGACATGCAGTAACAGTGCAAAAATTAAAGCAATTACAGAAATTAGGTTTTAAAATTAAAATCCTTCTTGCAGATTATCACGCATTTTTAAATGGAAAAGGAACCGTTGAAGAAATTGCAGAAACCGCAGAATACAATAAAAAATGTTTCCAAGCGTTAGGCCTTGACGAGACTACTGAATTTGTTTATGGTTCATCATTCCAATTAGAACCTGATTATACAGATAAAGTTTATAAATTAGCTACCATGACCACTTTAAAAAGAGCTAGAAGAAGTATGGATCAGGTAAGTCGTGCAGACGACAATCCGAAAGTAGCTAGTGTAATTTACCCTATCATGCAAACTGTTGACATGGCAGCACTTGAAGTTGATGTTGCCCTTGGAGGAATGGAACAACGAAAAATCCAAATGCTGGCACGTGAAAACTTAGAAAAAATTGGTGAAAATGTTCCCGTTTGTATCCACACCCCTTTATTGCATGGTCTTGACGGTGATGCTAAAATGTCTTCAAGCAAAGGAAATTACATTGCAGTTGATGATTCTGTTGAAGAAATCTCCAAAAAAATCAACAAAAGCTACTGCCCACAAGGTGAAGTTGAAGGCAATCCAATGATTGAAATTGCAGAAACTTTTGTATTCCCAAATCAAGATAAATTATTAATCAAAAGACCTGAAAAATTCGGCGGAGATATTGAACTTACACATGATGAATTAATTAAAGATTTCAGCGAAGGTAATTTACACCCAATGGATTTGAAAAATGGAATTAAAGACTTCCTAATTGAATTCTTTGAACCTGTAAGAAAATATATGGAGGAAAACTAATGGTTGAAGAAAAACAAGAATATGAAATGGGCATACCAAACGGTGTCGGTGAACAGATGCTTGCTCATGCATTCGAAAAATTCGATATTACATTAGAACAAACTGAATTTGGACCAAAAATAATTGGAGAATATGATGAGCTTGTAAAAGTTAGAGAATTCTTAGAAAATGCAATTCGTGAAAGATTAAAAGAATTAGAAGGAAATAAATAATTTCCTCCCATTTTTAATAATAAACTAAACACCATTTTATTTTAAACCATTCCACATTTTTTTAAAAAACAACGACTTTTAACATATATAACTAATTTTTTCATTGACAAATTTATGATGGATACCGCAGTAACCCCTTTAGGACAAGGCGCAGGTATTGCTGCTAGAACCTCATTTGCTGAAAAGGCTAAATGGGGATATCCAGTAGGATCAGGTATTCACAATGTACCATCCGCATGGGACTGGTTAAGAGAATATAAAAAAGCCGGACATAAAACAGCATTTACTGTTTGTGATATTGGAACAAACATCGTTCAGGCAATGTGTGCAGGAGACTTTGTTTTATTTGGACCTATTGAAAATGCAGATATTGCATTCCCTGCAGTAGCTCAAACTGACATGTTCATTTCAGAAGCTGCGAAACCATTAGGAACAGAACCTGTAGATTACCACCCTATGAATAAATTAGTATAATATCATTTGTTAATACATTTTCAAGCCTCTATGATGATTTGTTCTAAACAAATCTAAACATTAATCCAAAAATCCGAATTAGCACTGGGCTTTGAAACACGCTCAGTGCTATTAAAAAAAAAGATTATAAAATGCAATCAGGACAAATTCCAAGATATGGTGCAACCGCTTTTTTTATATCTGAAGACACCTTATTAACACCATTATTTGCATTAATGATTTCACAGGTGAAATCTTTAGATAACTTCAAATAATTTTCTTTAACACCAGTTAAAAAAGCTTCATTCTCAAATGTATCTTCACCAGAAGTTCGGGCAACTGATTTTTTAACATCCAAATCCAATAACAACAACAAATCAGGCTTTTTAGCATATTTATTTAGCACTTCAATCCATTCAGCAGGTTCCTGATAAGCCAGCGAAGATATGAATGACCTGTCAGAAATAAAAATTTTCGAATCATCACTTAACTTATCCATAATTAACATTCTGTCTGCTGCAAAAAGTAAACCCAATGTTTTTTGAAATTGTTCGCTGTTTGCATCAGGATGCTGTAAAAATTTACGAATTAATTTTCCAACTTCCGAATCAGTCGGCTCCACTAATGTTTCCACTCTAAACCCATTAGCTTCCAGCCATTCTTTTAACAGTTGAATTTGTGTGGATTTTCCGGCACCGTCAATTCCTTCAAAAACTATATACATAATTTATGATATGTTTAATTTAATATATAATCAATTCTAAAAATATAAATGAATAGATTGTTAAGGTGTAATAAAAAAATGGTTTTAGAAGAATTATTAGCCCCGGCGGGTTCATATGATGTATTGGTTATTGCAGTTAATGCCGGCGCAGATGCAGTTTATTTGGCTGGTCAACAGTACGGTGCAAGAGCATATGCCAAAAATTTTACAATGGATGAAATTGAAAAAGCAGTTAATTATGCCCATTTAAATGGTGCAAAAGTCCATGTAACAGTAAATACTCTGATAAACAATTTTGAAATTGTTGATGTGATGAAATACTTATTTAACTTATACAAAATAGGTGTGGATGCAGTTATTGTACAGGATTTTGGTTTAATATGGCTTTTAAAAAGATTCATACCGGATTTGGAAGTTCATGCATCAACACAAATGGGGCTGAACAATTACAGTTCCATCAAATGGGCTTCAAAAAACAATATAAAAAGAGTAGTTCTTCCAAGAGAAGTCAATATCAAACAAATTGAAAAAATTCACAATAAGCTTAAAAAAGATAATATTGACATGGATATTGAAGTATTCGGACACGGTGCATTATGTTATTGTGTCAGCGGAAAATGTTATATGTCTTCATATAACAGCGGAAGAAGCGGAAACCGTGGGGCCTGTGCCCAACCATGCAGACGAGAATATCGCTTAAAATACAGAGGATACAATATTGGAAATGGTTACCTTCTGTCGACTCATGACCTTGCAACTTACAATCATTTAAAAGAAATTTCAGATGCAGGAGTTAAATCTCTAAAATTGGAAGGGAGAATGAAATCTGGAGATTACATCGGAACAATCGTTAACAGTTACCGCAATCTGATAGACGGCAACGAAGGAGATTACAAAAAAGACCTGCACCTTGTTTTTAACAGACAGTTTACCGACGGATATATAATGGGCGACCAACCTGGAGAAGTAATGGGAAGAGGTCATTCAGGACATGAAGGATTATACATAGGAGATATTGTCGATATTGAAGGCACCAAAGTTACAATTGAAATAAAGAATAAAGAAATTCCAGTTATTTTAGAACCTGGTGACGGAATCGCTTTTAAATACAATGGAAAAATTAAAGGAATTTATCTGGAGGATATCGTAAAACAGGACGAAAATGAAATCATCATAAACACTACACGCCTTGTTAAAGTAGGAACTGAAGTTTTCATCAGTTACTCCAAATCAACACATGAATATCTAAAACAATTTGAAAAGGAAAACATTAAAAACAATGTTGCCCTCAGCTTATCCATGACATGGGATGAAAACTTAAACCTATTCACCAAAGTGGAATATTATTTAGATGATGAACTGATTAATTTCAGACATAAGACTATAGGTAAATTCGAAAAAGCTAAAAATAAACCTGTGACAGAAGAAATCATAGAAAAACAGCTTAAAAAGACTGGAGGAACACCATTTTATATTGAAACAGTCCGATTCAATAACATGCCAAAGGACATTTTTATACCTATCCGTGAAATCAATCAAATCAGACGTGAAATTCTTGATACAGCTACTGAGTTTTTAATTAATCATTACACACCAACTAAAAAATCCGTGAAAGCAGTTCGTAAAGATTTGACTAAATTCTATGAGGATTATGACAAACTCAAAGGAAAAAACAAAAACAAAACGCCGAAATTGTCATTATTCATAGACGACATTTCACAAATCAGAGCCGCATCAGGCTTTGACCTTAAAAGAATATACTTCGACGGCAACTGCCATTACAATAATCCCAATGATTACTTTAATAATATAAAAGAAACCTTGAAAAAAGGCAGCCTGATGTCATCTCCAACTGAATTCGTTTGGGTTTTATCTTCATTCATATCTGAAAATGAAGCAGTGAAATGCAGTGAAATTGTTAAGGAGCTTGAAAATGAAGGAATAATAATTTCAGTGATGGGTGATTTTCCGGGAATGAGTGAAATATTTGAATGTCCTATTTATGGAAATCACAATTTAAATGTATGGAACAGCTTTTGTGTGCGTAACTTAAACGAAGCAGGTTTCAAATCATTGATTATATCATCTGAACTTTCAGGCAGAGAAATAAAAGAATTGATAAATAAAACACCAGACAGAAATATTGACCTTGAGATGATTGTTAATGGAAACTTGGAAGTGATTGTGAGTAAAGATGATTTTACCAATTTAAATGACGGTAAAGACTTTATTATATCCAACGATGCTGATTATGCTACATTAGAAGATAAAAAAAGAAAAAAATTCAAATATAAAATATTTTTCGATTACAACAAGCAAAGCCACATCATCAACAAAGACTGCCTGTGCCTAATTGAAGAAATCAATGAAATTAAAGAATTTGGCTTGGATTCACTGATTCTAGACTGCAGATACTCAAATGAAAAATACACTTCACAGATATTGTCAATTTATAATGAAAGCCTCAGGAACAAAAATCAGGAAGAATTAACAGAATATAAATACCGGATTATGGATTTCTCACAATCCTACATCAACAAAGGTAATTATATTGAAGGAAGATTGCACGAGGACAAATAATGAGAATTCCAGAGTTACTTGCACCAGTAGGATCAATGGACCATTTGAAGGTAGCGATAAATGCGGGAGCCAGTTCCGTTTATCTTTCAGGAAAAGACTATGGTGCCCGCAAGTTTGCACAAAACTTTTCATTAAATGAAATTGATGAAGCAGTAAACATAGCCCACACACATAATGTTAAGGTTTATGTTACAGTCAACACATTAATTAAACAGGATGAACTTGAAGATGTCATTAATTATTTGGCTAACCTATATTCGATGGGAGTAGATGCTGTTTTAGTCCAGGATTTAGGTTTGGTGGAACTCATCAACAGATACCTGCCAAATCTTAAAGTTCATGCATCCACCCAAATGACCTGCGAAAACCAGCACAAAATAGAATATCTGGAAAGCAAAGGAATTAAAAGAATTGTTTTACCTCGCGAGATGAGAAAAGATGAAATTCAAAATCTTAAAACAGATATGGAACTTGAAATTTTTGTACATGGCGCTTTATGCTATTCATACTCCGGCCAATGCCTGATGAGCAGTTTTAAAGGTGGCAGAAGTGGCAACAGAGGAACATGTGCCCAACCATGCAGACAAAAATACAAAGTTTCAGGAATAAAAAAAGAAGATTATTACCTGTCCCCATGCGATTTGAATTTATTTGAAAAGTTAAAAGAAATCGCAGATTTAAATATTTCCTGCATTAAAATTGAAGGCCGGATGAGAAATAAGGAGTATCTGGCAATTGTCGTCAGTAACTACCGAAAAGCATTGAATAAGTTAAAAAGCGGGAAAGAAATGGAAAGTGAAGAACTTTCTTTAGTATTCAATCGAGGTTTTATCCCAGGACAATTTGAGAAAACCTCAAAAAGAAGTTTAAGAGCCGGGCACGTGGGATTAAAAATAGGTAAAGTAATAGATTCACAAAAAAACCAAATCGCAATAAAAATAAACGATTCAATAAATAATATTCCAACAAAAGGAGATGGATTATTACTTATTAAAAATAATAATGATTACGGATTTGAAATTTCTCAAAATCCAACTTTAACAACACTTAATCATTATAAAAAAGGAAAAAACAAGCAAGTTAAGGATTTGACTCGAAAAGATAAAGTTTTGATTGTTAAAAAAGTATGGCAGAATAAAAAAAGCAATTTTAATTTAACTGACAGCACGGTTTATTTAACAAAGAAAAACAGTTTAATTAAAAAAGCTCATGAAATTGAAAACAAAGGACACAGCTATGTAAAATCCAAACTGATTTTAACATTTTCCGTTAAAAATAAATTTCCACATCTTAAAGGAAGACTTACACTAGCAAATAAAAGAGAAATAGAATGCGAAGTCAGAGGAAAAACTCCTTTTGAAAAACCACTTAAAAAAAGCGTAACACGAGAAATTATAGAAAAGCAATTATCAAAAATTGATAACTACCCTTATCAGATTACCCAAATCAACATTAACTATGATGGAACTCTATTCATTCCAATAAGCAAAATCAATGAACTTCGGAGAAATCTGTTTAAAAAATTAGAAAATGAATCAATTAATTTATACAAACATAAATCAAAGCACATCAACCTAAAATTGAAAGAAAGTAAAAAAATCAATGAAGCACCAAATATATCATTTTATACAAACAGTTTAGAACATCTCAAACTCCTGGATAATGTAAACCGAGTTTATTTGGAAATTCCTCCAGAATACGATAATTTGGAAATCCACCACACTGAGAATTACAATCTAAATTACATGATTAGTTTTTTAAAAGAAGCTTTTGAAATTGCACAAACAAAAGATTACGAACTAATCTGGAAATGGCCAGACATTACCCATGACAAATTAATTAAAGTTTTAAATAAAGTTAGAGGCATATTGAATAAGATGCACTACAGTCTTCCAATTATGGCAGGCTCATTTAAAGGAGATTATGGACCTTATTCACTGAACATTACAAATACTCAAAGCATCAATATCCTTGAAAACTATAAAATATTAACAGTATCACCAGAATTAACAAAAAAAGATTATGAAGACCTAATTAAATACTGTGAATGCCCAAATAAAGTTGAAATACTTGTTCAAGGAGCTGTCGAATTAATGAAAACACGCTATCTTCTGCTTTATGCAAAAGAATTGAAACAATTAAAAAACAATTCCGAAAATTACCTTATTGACAGAAAAAATAAAAGATATCCAATTCACAAAAGTCTTTCAGGCGAAGAGCTAATAATATTTAACTTTGAAGACCTTTCACTGCTGAAAGACATTACTCATCTAAAAAACATTGGTTTTATGAATTTTTCAATAGATGGGCGATGGAGAGATAATGCATATTGTAATGTAGTTAATGTATATAAATCAGCACTTGAAGGTAAAATTAATGAAAAAGAGCTGGAAAAATATAGTTTTGAAAATACATTGGGAAACTATTAACATTACTTTTCAAATGCTCTTGGAAATATCGAATAATATATTAAATTATAATAATATACTAAAAGGGGTTTGGTAAAAATGCAAGGGGAAAGAATAACATTGCAAAATATAAAAGGAATAGGAGATAAAATCTCTGAAAAAATCATTAATAGTGTTGGAGGGGAAGAGGAACTTCATAAAATCGTTGCCAATGTTGATGTTGAAAAAATTGCAAACATTGAAGGCATCAGTCAAAGAAAAGCGATTGAAATAATGAACCAATTATTAAATAATCCCCAATATGAGTTTATCAAAAGTGACCGGGCAATGGAAATATATGAAGACATAATAAACAAAATCATTTCTTACTCAAACACAAATTATTCCAAAAACCGAATTCTGTTACTTTCCCCATCAAAAGACATCGGAAAAATAAACTCCCGTTTAGATTTTGTAATGTCTGCAAAAGAACATGTCTCACAACTCCCAATTATCAAATTAAGAGGTTTGATGAAAAACTTAAAAGAAGTTGAAGAGGCAAAACCGGAATATGATCCAAGTAAAGTCATACTCGTTGAAAGTGCTGAGGACAATTCTTACCTCACCGATTTAGGACTGAACCAATATTATCCAATTATTACTGCTAATGATTCCCCGCTGCTTCAAGAAGAAATGAGGAATTATGATTTAGTATTTTATGTTTATTCACAAGGAATACTTGATTTTGAAGGAATGCCAAATGTCATCATGATTAGCATTGATGATAATGACTATGAAATAGTTCCTGAAAAAATTATTAACTTTTTTATTCAAAATAAAGATTTATTTTCAAGAGTTCATGAAATTCAAAAGATTAGAAACAAAGATAGTGTATTGGGAGAAATAATTCCCATTATCAATGAATTGAATATCATTGACAAAAGAGAAGTGGACATTGAAGACCTTGTACTTTCACTTAAAGATGAGATGGATGAAGAGTTGGAAAAATCAATTAAACAAGTTGATCTAGAGGGAGATGAAATACTCAATTTATTAAATAACAATTTCCCCCCAAAGATTAGTAAAATTTTTGATGAAATTATCAATAAACGAAAAGAAATTATCAGAGAAAAAACAGGTCTGAGTTTTGACCCATACCTTAGAACATACCCCATCCAAATCGACGAAAGTGAAATCGAAAGGGTGACTTTAGAACAGTCTTCTAAAAAAGAAAATGATATTTATGATATTAAAAAAAGTGCCGCAATTGAATTGAACTCCATTAAAAAAAGAGCAATTGAAGAAGTTGAAGACACAATAAAATTTGACTATGAATTTAGTCTAGGTAGTTTTGCATACGAATATGATTTGTGCAGACCAAAATTTAGCGATGAAATCAGATTGAATGGAGCACTACATTTAGAGTTAGCACTTAAAAAAGACAAGGATTACATCCAAAAAATTGACTATCAACTTACCAAAAATGAAAATATTGCTCTTTTAACAGGAGCCAACAGCGGAGGAAAAACAACCCTTCTTGAAACATTGACACAGATTCAAATAATGGCCCAAATGGGACTTCCCGTAAGTGCCGAGGCATGTGAAATAAAAATTGCCGATGAAATTTATCATTTCTCTAAAAAAAGATCCCTTGATGCAGGGGCTTTCGAATCATTCTTAAATGTATTCATTCCAATTGTCACAACAAAAAGTGAGAAGCTAGTATTGCTTGATGAACTTGAAGGAATTACCGAACTTGATGCAGCTGTTAAAATCATTTCAACATTTATTGATATGATTAAAGAGTCCAATTCATACGGAATTATAGTTACACATATGGCAAGAGAAATAATGAATTATACTGACATTAGAGTAGATGGAATTGAAGCGAAAGGATTGGATGAAGATTATAATTTAATAGTTGATAGAACACCTAAAATGAATTTTTTTGCTAAAAGTACACCCGAATTGATTCTGAAAAGAATTTATGAAAAATCAGATGATAATTTAAAAGTAGTGTATGCAAGAATATTAGAAAAATTCTAAAAAAATACCAGATATAATAAAAATGTAAAAAATTCAATTACTTGAAATTTAAAAAAAAAAATTGAAAAAAGCAAGAATATAAAATTCTGCTTTCAAATTAAAAAGTCAATAATATTTATTTTCTTCTTCTTATAACAACTACTGCACCAATAATTGCAATTACAATTATTAAAATTAATATTGGATTACCAGTAGCTAACATGTTTTGAAGAGGATTAGCAGTGGCATTAGTTGCATTTTGAGCAGTCTGATTAGCAACAGTACCATTTGTTGCATTTTGAGCTGTCTGATTTGCTGCAGTTGCATTTTCTAAAGTTTCATTATATTGGCTACCAGCCCAACCACCATCATCAGCATAGTTACTTCCAGCATAACCACCATTTTCTTCACTTTCGTTGTATTGGCTACCAGCCCAACCACCATCATCAACATAGTTACTTCCTGCATAACCACCGTCATCTTCTGCGCAAACAATTCCCGCAGAGACAATTACACAAAATATTGCGAGTAAAATTAATAATTTTTTTGAAAGATCCATGATAATCACCAAATTATATGATAATAATTGTGTTAATTGAAAAGAACACAACTTTTTACATGTAGTAATTAGATATGCGAAAGAAAATATATAAATTTTTTCGAATGCAAGTACATACTCACATCTAAAAATTATCTAATCAACAATTTAAAATGAAAAAAACTAAAACAAACATAACTGTCAAATTATGACAATAACAAAAAAAGTTAGAGATGTAAATTAACATCTGCATCTGCATTCTCAAATTAATTAGAATGCAACAGGTTTAACATTATTGTTTTTATTAAATTGAGTTAATTTAGACATTAAATTGCTGCCATTTATATTACTGCTATCTTTTGCCCAAACTGCAACAATGTATTCTTCACCGTTGACTTTTACAACTTCACTGACTCCATGGGTTGCGTGGTCATAATCTTTGAAGTTTGCAGAGTTGTCTGAGTTTTTATCAATTTTCATGTCGTCATCAGGGAAAATGTACTCCCTACCATCATGATGAATAACATTGTCAAAAATATCATCATTTACAACATCACCATATACATCATCGTTCACGTTTTTGAAAATTAAAATTCCCCGTTTTGGTTGCCGTCAGCGTATACTGAGTAATAGTCACTACTATATACATTTTTGTATGTTTGATCTACTTTGAAATTATTTACTGATGCAGCACAGGCTCCATCTATTAAAAGTGCTGAAATCAATATTTAAAAATCATCTGTCAGATGATTTAAACATTAAAAGATTAATTAATGAAAATTCCAACAACAACTTTTGTCTTAAAAGTTTATTGATATTTATTTATCCCAAAAACAGACTTTAAATCCTCAGTCAAATCATCTGAAAATAAAATTAACCTGTAATAGATACATATACTGTTGAATATCTTCATTGTTATTGCTTAATGAATTTAAAGAATTTCAATTAACTACAAACCAATTTAAACATGAAAAAATTAGAAACAATAAATTAAGTTGAGAGCATGTGAAAATTCTAAAAAAATATATGTTACTTAAGACTATTTTTTATTAATGAAAGTTAAAACCAGCAGCAGAAACGATAACCTAAAAAGATTAAATGAAATTTATAAAGTTTTGAAAAAAAATGATTTCGGATATTTAATCGAAGAAAACACTTTTTTTAAAAAATTTCCTTTTTTAAGAAATTATAAGCTTTCAAAACAGGAAGGATTTGATGAAACTCCAGATGAATCCATCCCATTAAGAATTAGGAAAGTGCTGGAAGAATTAGGTCCTGCTTATATTAAACTGGGTCAAATGTTAAGTACCAGACCCGACCTTGTTGGAAAAGATATTGCCGAAGAGCTGGAAAAACTTAGAGATAATACACCAGTCACACCATTTGACGAAATAAAAGAAGTAATCGAATCGGAACTTGGAAAACCAATGAAAGAGATTTACATCAATATTGATGAAACTCCCATAGGTTCCGCATCAATTGGACAGGTATATAAAGCAAGATTAAGAAAAACCAATGAAAAAGTTGCAATCAAAGTCCAAAAACCTAATTCACGCGAAATCATTGAAAATGATATTAAAATAATGAAATTCCTTGTAAAAAGAATTGATAAATACCTCACAATAATAAGACCTCTCAATCTGCCGGTGATGGTTAGTGAATTTGAAAGATCCATCATGAAAGAAATTAATTTCCTGGAAGAAGTAATGAATATGCAAAATCTTTCAAATAACTTTAAAGGTTCATCATATATCAAAATACCAAAAGCATATACTGAGTACTGCAGTGAAAAAGTAATTACAATGGAGCTGATAGATGGAATTGAAGTTACAAACCTTCTCCAGAAAGATTACAAAAACATTGACAAGAAAAAAATTGCCAATTACGGAGTCAAATCATATTTCAAACAGGTAATGATAGACGGATTTTTCCATGCAGACCCTCACCCTGGAAATTTGATTGTGACAAAAGACAATAAGCTTTGTTACATAGACATGGGAATGATGGGAATATTAAATGAAGGATTTAAAGAAAATCTGGCAGAGTTAATATTGCTTTTAATCAGTAAAAATTCCAACGACATTGCCAAACAGCTAATTTACATGAACATAATAACACCCTCACAAAATACTGACGAACTGAAAGCGGACATAGACGACTTATTTAATCTTTATTATGGTGCTGAGTTAAAACAAATGGACGGATTAATTGAAGATTTGGTCAATGTAATGATTAAACATGATGTTGTGCTTCCTAGAGAATTTATAATGATCGGAAGAGGAATAACATTAATTGAAGATACCGGTAAAAAATTAGACCCTACATTCAATGCAGCGGCAGAACTGAAGAAATTATCTAGAAAAATTGTTATAAATAAATATAAACCTGAAAGACTTGCAAAAGTAAGTTTAAATTATCTGTTGCAACTCGAACATTTAGCAAAGGATTTGCCAGACACCATAAATAGCACCATAAACAAGATTGAAGAGGGAGAAATCGAAGTAAAACTAAAACACCAAGGAATCAATGAAATTATTCACCAGCTTTCAGTATCATTAGTTTTAGCTGCAATGATTATTGGATCTTCCCTTGCAATGTATTCAGATAAAGGATTTGAAATATTTGGACTACCACTCATAGGACTTGTAGGATTTATATTCAGTGCAGTTCTTGGCGCATATCTTGTGTTACAGTACATAATGTCAAAAAAAGAAAGTTAGTTTTTAAATCAATTAAAGAAACTATTAATTGGACAAATATTTCAAGAAATTATCCAAATATTATCATTTACCCATGTTTTATTAAAACTTTTAGAATAATATATGTATTTTCACATTTATTCATATTTGCCAACATTTCAGTTCCGCCACCACCAAAATCTATGAACATGAAGACAGTCCCCTCCTGCAAGATACATGGCAGAAATGTAATAAAAAATTTTAAAAAAATAATCGCCCTTTAAGAGATTGAAAGGACTTATGAAAAATAGGTATAAAAAGAAAAAAAGGTTTAATATTATGCATCGGCATACAATAAACCAATAGCCCTAAGTACATAAACAACACCCGAAGAGATAAATATACAAAATATTGAAAGTAAAGCCAATATTTTTTTAAAAAATCAGTAATGAATTAAAAATAACACGACACATATAAATAAAGCCAGCATATAAAGTTTTAGAACATGACAATACATCTACAGTACGAATATATTTTAAATAGAAATATGCTACAAATAATCAAAAATACAGACAAAGTAAATCATTTAAAATATTTAAGAACAACAAAACAATATTTCTAAAAACAAACAGTAATATTGAATTAATTAATTTGAAAGTATTTTCGCCATCCATAAAATCAAAATGCAGCGATTAAAAATAAAAAACCTCAAAATGCAATGAATATAGCAATCCAAATGAAAGAAATTGATCTGAAAATAAAAAAAAGATAGTGAGATTTATTTAATCCCACGAGTTACATGTTATAATTACTTTTTTAGTTGCTCCAAGATATGAATTGTCTCCTTTAAATTGTATAGCTGCAATGAATCTGGCTTTTTTGGTTAATTTAGTAATCTTAAAGATTGCCTTACCATTAGCATCTGTTTTTGCACTGTAAACAATACCATTAACCTTCAAAGTCACACTAACATTCTTAATGGCCTTTTTATTATAATCTTTAAATATCACTGCATATTGTTTAACTTTCAAAGTTGTTTTGAAAACCTGATTCTTAGCATAAATTAAAGATTTAACTTTTACAACTCTGACTTTAGCAGTGGTTGTAGATTTAGCATATTTACTATTGCCAAAGAATGTTACAGTAGCAGTATATAACTTTGGAGTCAAACCGACAGTGGTTAATTTAGCCTGACCATTGTCATTTGTAGTTACAACATTAGTTTTACCATTAATTTCAATGGAAACCTTCTGACCAGCCAACAAAACACCATTTTCATCTTTTACGATAACAAGAATATTCCTACCTGCATCATTATACAAAACATTGAAATTCAGTGCAAAAAGAACTGTTTTTAAAACAGCACCCACGTTAAATTTACCTTCAGTTGAATTAATGTTATACTTATCATCACCCAGATAAGTAGCAGTGAAATTATACATGCCGTCAGGCAGTACGCCAGCATATCTTGCAGTACCGTTTTAAACTTTAAGATAAACACTGTTTCCATTAATGCTCAATTCGACTAAACCCTGAGCATCATCCTCAACATTGACTGTAATGTTCACATTATTACCCTGAGTAACCAGAAGCACTGAAATAAAAGTATCCTTCTTGACAAGAACTGATAACTCAAATTCTTTTGAAGTAACATTAGCATTAAATTTAGCATCACCTAAATAAGTTGTAACAACAGTGTAACTACCGGCAGCTAAAACATCTTCAAGAATTGCTTTACCCCCAACAACATCAGCATACAAAGTGTATTCTTCAACACCAGATACAACAAATTTTACAAGACCTGTAGCGGCAGAATCAACATTAACAGTGAAAGTAACATTATTTCCAACAGTACCAACATTTAAATTAATTGGAGTGTTTTCTTTAACCGGATCAACAACAGTGAATAAAACTTTAGTACTGTTAGGATTGAAATCATCACCACCCAAATATGTCAAATCAGCATGATAACTTCCAGCCCCCAGATTAGTAATTAAAGACCCGACACCATTAGTTAACTCAATATTAACTATAGCATTATCCAATTTAATTTTAACAAAACCAGTAGCAGTAGAATCAACACTAACACCAATAGTTACACGATAACCATTTACTTTTACACGGGCACTAATTGGAGTGTCCTTTTTAACATGACCGACAACAGTAAAATCACTAGAAGTAATATTGGAGTTGAATCTTAAATCGCCCATGTAAATAACACTTACTGTGTAATTGCCCGTAGTTAAGACATCATCAAGAATTGCTTTACCATGTTACGTCAACATATAAATTGTATTCTTCTGCACCTGAAACAACAAATTTTACAAGACCAGTGGCATCCGGATTAACATTAACTGTAAATGTTACATTGTTTTCAACAGATTTAACGTCTAAAACTATTGAAGTATTTTCTTTAGATGGCTCAACAATAGTGAATGAGAATTTAGTACTGTTAATATTAAAGTTATCATCACCGAGATAAGTTAAATTAACATCATAACTACCATAATGTAAATTAGTAACTAAAGTTCCCACACCATTATTCAATTCTATATTAAATACAGTATCATCATATTTAACAGCAACAAAACCTGTTGCGTTAGAATCAACAACACTGGATTTTAAAAAAAATAAATAAAATTAACACTATGTTGGCGCATTTAAACCAGAACAATTCAAAAAAAGTAAATTAGATGAATAGAATAATCATCCATTCTTATCAATCTTTTTAAAGGCTAAAGGATATACAGCAAGTATTATAAATGTGAATAAAGAATACTTGATACAATCAATTAACTCGCCGCCGCCTGCAAGTTTTGGAATTAATCCAAAAAGCAATGCAAACAATATTAATGCGCCCACAAATCTGACTATTGCATCCCTTTTGCTTTTAGGGTTTTCAAAGTTAACGTATTTTTCCTCAAAAAGAAAACCTAATGAAATACCTGAAGCCAATGCCACATATTTAATATAACTAATTACAGGACAGAATACAATTCCCAAAATAGACAATACGACAATACCCAAATAGAGATATGCTCTGTTCTCAATTCTATCAAAAATATAGGACAATATTAATATTATCACCAAAGCAATGATGAAACCTGCAATAGTGTCTGTCGGAAAGTGCACACCCAATCCTACTCTTGAAAGTGCAACAATCAAAACTCCTATTAAACCAATAGCAACATAAGGAATATTCCTAATATATATTGGAATGGCCAAAAACAAGTTGGTTGCCATCATAGAATGCCCACTTGGAAGAGAATATCCCTGAATTTTAAAGTCCAAAGGATTCTGACCCGGTACATTGGCATAAATACACTTGATTTTATCTACGACGGCATATGGTCGTAACCGTGCAACTGTCACTTTAATAAATTCACAGCACACTCCAGCCACACATAATGAAAGCAATGTGAATTTACCCCAATCCTTGTTGTATACCAAATAAACTGAAATAAATATAAATGCAAGGACATTTTTAGAAACAACATTCGCTACAACTTTAAAGAAACCCAATACAAAATCCGGCAGGGAGCTTTGCAGGAATAAAATCAGATAAATTTCCCATGGAAAATAAAAAACTGTTCCAAACATAGTGTTACATATATGTTATATTTAATAAAAAGATTACTATAAATGAGAACTCTTTCAAAAGCGTTGCTGATTTAAAATTTCTTATAAACATTGATTTTAAAACAGTTCATATGCTACAAAAACTGAAAATAGAAAATGTTATAACAACAATAAATCAGAAATATGGAATAGATAATATGAACCACCTCCATTTTTTTACATTAGGTTATTATCCCCAATATCTGCCAATAGGAATCATTTTTGGAATCGTCATTGGAATATATTCATTTTTTAGAGTGAAATATGCTTTTAATGACTCCAAATTATCTAAAAACAAAATATTAATTAGTACCGTAATTTCCATATTCGCATTCCTATGCTGTTTGAATATATGGTCAAATGCTGCAATATACACATTATACATATTTTTATGCTCGTTATTTGCAGACATCCTAAGATTAATCATAAAATACCCTCTTAAAGACAGATATTTAAACTTCATACCGAAAATTCATAAAAAAGGTGGGCTAGCATTAATCTTTTTCATAATTATAATCATAATCGGAGCATATGGGATGAACCATATTGATCAAACAGAATACAATATGACAACACAAAAAATAGGCAATGATTCATATAAAGTAATATTCATCAGTGACACACACTATGGAACTGTCCAAAATCCCCAATTGCTTAATGACTCAATTTCAAGAATTAATGATATGAAACCCGATATTGTTGTTTTAGGTGGGGATATTGTTGATGAAAGAACAAGCAATTCTGAAATGAAGGAAGTGTTTAAAGAGTTAAGTAGAATAAACTCAACATACGGTACATATTACATATTTGGAAATCACGACACGCAACCTTCACAAACAGATTATGAAAATGGGAACAGAACATTTACAGACATTGAATTAAATCAAACAATCAATAAAAATGGAATAAGAATACTGAATGATGATAAAACAACAATTAATGAAGATATAGTTCTTGTTGGAAGAAGTGACGCTGAATGGGATGGAGCTGCAGATAGAACAAATGTTAGTGAAATATTAAATGAAAGTGATTTGTCAAAATATGTGATAGTTGCAGACCATCAGCCTTTAGAAGGAATGGAAAATTCAAAATTAGGTGTTGATTTGCAAGTTTCAGGCCATACCCACGGAGGACAAGTATTCCCATATAAAGAAATGATAGAACTTACAGGAACCAATACTTATGGAGAATATGGCTTTGGAGATATGAAACAAATAGTGTCTTCCGGATTTACCGGATGGGGATGGGGAATTAGAAATGAAGCAAAATGCGAATACGTGTTAATTAACATTAATTAACACTACCACACATTGAATAAGACATATTTGATATTTGCAGCACATTACTAATATATAAATATATTTTAAAAAAAAATTAATTTAAAGTTATTACAATCAACTGATAAATTATTGTGAAAGATTTTGCCCGTATACTATACAAAATATAATGTACTTTTAGCTCTACGCATTAATATTAGACTCCAAATTATATAAATTTTTAACTAAAATTTTACTTATAAAAAGTAATGAATAGAAAAATCGCATACTTGCTATTTTGTCTGACTTGATTAATAAAAAATTTCACATTTGAAGTAAATAACTTATTAAAATTTCATTACAAATAGCAATTACAAGAATAATTGTATACTTACCACATTCTTAACAAATAACGACAAAATTTTTTACAAAACATTAATCATCAACTTTAATCATCACCCAACTTGCTTTTTTTATTTTTAATTAAACTCGTTTAAATCCTGAAAATAAGTAATTAAAAGAACTTTAAAAAATTAATCATCAACCAAAAAACATGTTAATCAACAACTAGCCAATAATAATTTAAATTATGTGTGATATTATAATGTTTTATTGGACTGTTCGGAAATATCGAACTGTTAAAAAATGTTTTTTGTTTGAAATGAATCTTTCCTAATGAAGTATTCAAAAATATATTCTATAATTATATATCAAATAAAAATCAAAACATAATCATACTGAAAGTTGGGAAAACTATACTATTATTTTATGGGGTTTAAAAAATGAATTTCATAGCAGATAAAAAAGTTAATACTGGAAGACAAAAGGAATTGGATATTGCAAAAGCACTGGCAATTATTTTCATGATTTTTTGTCATGCAATAGTTTTTGCATCTTTTTCTAACATTTCAATTAGCCCAGGATTTGAATTGATTTTAAATCAGACTGTGGCAATCATTGCTGCACCTGTTTTCATGTTTTGTATGGGAATAGGCATCATTTACTCAAGACATAATCAATATGATCTTCTTATTAAAAGAGGCGTGGAATTATTGTTGATTGGATATTTTGTAAATATTGGAGAACAAATAATCCCAAATGTTTTAGGCCATATGTTAAATATGTCTAATACTCCGATTACATTATTGCCATTGTTTAAGGTCGATATTTTAATATTTGCTGGAGTTGCATTCACACTTATTGGAATTCTTAAAAGATTTAATATTTCTAATGAAAAAATGTTGATTCTGGCAATTGTATTTTCTATAATCGGAAGTTTTGTATGCTTTGTTGATTTTAATAATATCTTCTTAAACTATTTCTTCGGATATTTTATAGGAACCATCCTTCACCAATGTACGGCATTTCCATTATTCAATTGGTTTATCTTTCCAGTAGCAGGTATATTTTATGGAAGTTATTTCATTAGAGTCAAAGACAAATCCCAGTTCTTTAAATTATGGCCTGTATTTTTAATTATTCCATTAATATTTATTCTTTGTAATTTATCCCCCTCACCTGCAGGATCCATCTCTGATAATGCACGTGCATATTTTATCACAACCCTTGATGCAATAGTATGTATAATTCTAATTCATGGATTATTAGGTTTTTGTTGGAATATATCTAAATTTCTACCCGACATACCCATTAATGGATTTACCATGTTAAGTAAACACGTAACTGGAATTTATGTTGCTCAATGGTATTTTATCCCATTATTCATGACTTTTATCGAGTACTTTTATAAAGGCTTTGTATTCACTGATTCATCCATTACATTAATTAGCATATTTATATTAGTGATATCAACTCTTGCTGCACTATTATATAGTAAATATAAACCAACAAAATAGAAAAAACCACGGGATAAAATTTACGGGAAATTTTGAATTATCCCTTTTGATAGTTTCCGTTAGCTTTATTTGGTCTACAGCTTTTTATGGATTACTTTAGGTACAATTTTTATTGGTGTGACACATGATTTCTTCTCAGGATTCATGTCTTTAAGAAACGACAGATTTACAATGCCTGCAATTATCTTAAAGTACCTTGAAACAACAGCTAGACAATTTGTTGCATTTGTTACTATTATAACAGGAGTTCTTGGAGCTGCTGTTTTTTCAACATAATCTGTAGCATTAATCGGTAATTTAACAAGCATCCCAATCAATATTGATGACAAGGAGCCTACTTTTAAATTCCACATACCAGATTCTAGAATTTACAACACAAGGACTATACTCGACTGACAATGCAATATTTCCATTTTTATTTGTTACTAATGTATATGGCGCTATTTCCGGTGTTCATGCATCACAATCCCCTATCGTTGCCAGATGCATTAAGAATGAAAATGATGCGAGACACATATTTTTCGGAGCTATGGTTTTAGAGAGATTGACTGCTCTTTTCTGGGCTGCGATTGCATTGGCATTTTTCCACGAACAATCACAACTTGCAGTAATCTATGCGACAACCCCATCAGTTGTAGCAAATGATATGGTAACAGCATTGCTTGAACCAATTGGTGTATTTTTAGCAATCATATGAATTGTAGTTTGTCCAATTACCAGTGGACACTGCACTTAGAAGTTCAAGAATTACAATAAAAAAAATATCATTTTTATTTAGCTTTTTTTATTAATTTAGATTTCTTCTGTGAAAAGTACTGTTTCAAATGTGAAATCTTTATTTTTCTCAATCATGGACCCCCTAAGTTCTTCAGTTTTCAATGTAGCCCCCCAAATCACTGCAGGAATTAGATTTTTTTATATCATCAGCATTGATGTAAACTCCAACAGTTTTAGCCATACGATATAATCAATACTTGGTGTTTCCATTAAATAATTTTTCCATGTGATTTCACCATTCATTATAATGGATTAAAACTAAAATAAAATAATAATATTCATTTATAAATTTAAAAAACTTCTTAAAATGGATTTTGCCCGTATACTATACAAAATATTTATTATTTTTTTAATATTTGAATTGAAGATAACTTTAATGATAAAGAATTTTTTCTAAATATTCTTTAATTTCTGGAACATCATCATGCATAACTTCCCAAATTATATCATCAATTATATTTTCATAATTATGGGCAGTGACATTTCTCAATCCAATTAATTGACCCCATTCAATTCCATCATATTCTTCAAGAAATTCATCTGAAAATCTATTGGCAAATTCTCCCATTTGGATTATAACTAATGCACAAGCATCTTTATATAAACTGTCAGACATGTAAATTTCTTTATCATCATCATCGATTTAAATAATCAGCAATACGGCCACAATAGTCAATTATGGTTTCTGCACTTCTTTTATCTTTCTCGTTCATATAAAAGAACCTCCTCCTTGCTTATTGCTTCGAGAAATTTTTTATTTGAACTGCCTTTACTAACTACATCAACATGGCAATTAAATTCATCTTCCAAATCTTGGACTAAAGAAACATATTGCAGACCTTTCAAATCACCTTTATCCATTACAAAATCCAAATCACTATTTTCATTGGCCTCTTCCCGAGCGTAAGATCCGAAAAGACTAAAAGTACTTATACCATATTTAATTACAATTGGAATAACTCTTTTTCTAATATCATCAATAGTAAAAACCATGAAAAATCACCATAATGTAATGGTCGTTATTTAATCTTATAATTTTTATTAATAATAAACATTTTCAAAGTGCAACTTTATGAAAAAACACATATTAATGAAATTCTAACTAAAACTCAAAATCAGTTGTAAGCTCCAAGATATCCGCACTTTGCATCAGAATATTAACCAATCTTTCATCCAAATCTGCATGGTTATCATGATAGTCAATTTCACCAAGATCACTTCGGATTGTATAAGCCAAGCGTTCCTCATTCAAACTGAAAAATGCATTAATATTTTTCTTATTTCCTCGAGCATCAAGTCTGATCCACTTATCTAAATCCTTTATATACACAGTGTTTAAAGCATGAATCATATAACCTTCACTTGCATCATCCGCTCTTGTAAGCAACTGATAACTGATGCCTGATGGAATCTGATTTGCTCTTAGAAGTGCTGCAAGAAGACA
>NZ_CAMHFP010000016.1 GCF_946184425.1 uncultured Methanobrevibacter sp.
ATATTAAAAAAGTTAGAGCAGTGATGGTTAGAAGAGGTTCAGACCCATCTGAAATTAAAAAAGGTCCAATTAATTCAATTGTTCCAAATCCTCCAAAAGTACCATCTCACCACGGTCCTGATGTAAAAACTGTAATGAAAGGTATTGACGTGACCACAATGGCATTGCTTGTGCCTACTACATTAATGCATCAACACAACATTATGGTTGAAATCAACAATGAAGTCGAAACTGCTGAAATTGTGGAAGCTTTAGAAAAACGTTCAAGAGTTATTGTTGTTGATGCAGCTGAAGGATTAGGATCAACTGCTGAATTAATGGAATATGCTAAAGAACTTGGAAGAAACAGGAATGATTTATACGAAATTCCAGTTTGGAGAGAATCCATTAATGTTGTAGGAAATGAATTATTCTACATGCAGGCAGTGCATCAGGAATCTGATGTGATACCTGAAAATATTGATGCTATCCGTGCACTTTTAGAAATGGAAAGTGACAACGAAAAATCAATTGCAAAAACTAATAAAGCTATGGGAATTTTATAAATTCCTTTTTTACTATTTTTTACTGATTTAAATGAAACATAATGTACTTTTTGGACCTGCAGGCAGCCCTGTGGATTATAATGGTGCAGCATATAAAGCTCCAAAATATATTTCTGAAGAAGGACTTGATTCCTACGAATATCAATCTCCATATGGAGTAAGAATTGGGGAATCCTCTGCAACCACATTAAAAAAAGAATCTGAAAAACATGATATTTTAGTTTCAATGCACGGACCTTATTATATAAATTTATGTGCAAAGGAAGAAGATAAACTTGAAAAAAGTTTAGATCATTTAATAACCATGGCACGTGCCGGAGAATGGATGGGTGCTTATAGATTAGTGTTCCACCCAGGTGCATATATGAATCGAAAACCTGAAAAAACCATGGAAATATCCAAAAATACAATCAATAGACTTTTTGAAGAACTTGAAGCGGAAGGTATTGAAGATTATACATTTGCACCAGAAACAACAGGAAAAAGAGCACAACAAGGAAATATTCATGAAATTGTAGAATTATGCGCTACATTTGACCATTTTGAACCAACAATCGATTTCGCCCACATTCATGCAAGGGGGCGAGGATTTTTAACAAAAAAAGAGGACTACAATTGCATTTTTTCAGCTATTGAGAATCAACTGGATATTGACCGCCTGCATTGTCATTTTACCACAATCGAATATTCTTCCAGAGGAGAAGTTAAACACCACACATTAGATGAAAGTAATGAGTACGGACCCCACATTGAAGATTTGCTTGCAAACTTAATTGACAACGGCTGGAAAGCAAACATAGTTTGCGAAACTCCTCTTCGTGATTTGGATTCCTTGAAAATGAAAGAAATATATGAAAACATGATTTAATAGTCTTTTACAGACTCAATTAAATCATCTAATTCCTTAGTTAGGCTTTCCATTTCTTTATCACTTTCATCAGCCATATGAATAATCAGTTCATCGATGAAATCTTCCAATTTATCAATTATCTTATTTAATGTATTTAGTTTATTATCCAATTCCTGTTTAATTTTAATTGAAGGATTGTCAGCTAATTCTATAATGTTTGAAGCAACTTCAATATTATTATAAAAAATATTATTACTATTATTTATCGTAGATATAAAATTAGAATAACTGATTTCTGAAGGATCAAACTGCTTTTTAATTAGTTCAATAGCTTTCGATACTTTCAAATCATATTCATGTTTCAAATTTTCAATTTTAATATTGTACTTTAAAAAGAAATCATTATCCTGAATAAATTCTTCATCGGAACTTCCAATTTTTAAACCACAATCCGGACAGAAATTATCCTCAATAGTTAACCTAGCCCCACAATTTGTACAAAAATTAAATCCTCTCATATAATACACCAAATATTATCTTTTTCTTAATTTTAAAATTACCAATTCAGAATCAGTACCCCATCTCATTGGAGTGTCCATTGAACCTACACCTGTCGTAACATGAATATATTTCCCATGTTTATTTTTAAAAAGTCCTTTATTATATTTGAACATCCAATTTGCAATATTAACGACCGGATAAAATTGCCCACCATGAGTATGACCGGACAATTGAATATCAAATCCCATAGAAGAAAACTCTTCCCAATAATAGGGAACATGATAATTGATAATATTTATCAAATTCTGATTTAAATTACTTTTTATTTCTTCACAAGTGGGCATGGCAATATCTCCAAAACTATACGTTAAACCGTATATATTCAAATTTTCATATTCTAATTTATCATTATCCAAAACAATGATTCCAGCATTTTTACATGCATTTATCACATTTTCAATTCCAGGATAAAAATCATGATTTCCAGGTGTGAAAACAATAGGCATATTAACATCTTTAAAATCATCAAAATCATGGACTCCAACAACTGAAGACCCATCAGCTAAATCTCCCGAGATAATGACTATCTGACAGCTATTTTCTAACTCTTTTAATTTCTCAGAAATTTGAGAAATAATCTGTTTATGTCTTACAGAACCAAAATGAACATCAGACAACTGTACGATATTAATATCCTTAGTTAAATTATCAAATTCCAATATTTTTTCATTTACAACTAACTTATGAGCTTTATGATAATTATAAACCCCTAAAACGGGAACTATAAACAACAATATAAAAATAACAGATTTCGGAATATTCACAAAGTATCCAATGATATAAATCGCTACAATATCAATTAAAAACATTACAGAAGCCCACATCCAAACACCATCTGCCGTCTGTAAAAATCTTCCCACACAAGTAGATTTTTTAGCTTCAAAAAACATTGGAACACAATGCAGCAAACCCAAACAAATACTCAATCCGATTAAATAGATATCAGTTACCTGGCAAAATAGCAAGAAAATGTATTTCAATAGGAAGAATTGAAAAATCATGTAAAATGGTGTAATAAATAATACTCGTTTAGTCCTAAAGCTCATGACATAACCACCATTTCATAGTATATTGCAACTATTATAAATAATAAAACATACAAAAAAAGATATGTTAAAAATTTGTACAAAATCAAGGAGGTGATTTATTGAAAACAGATAATAAAAAAGCAGAAATTAAGTCAACTAACCAAAAATCAGCAAAAGTAGAAAATGAAAATAAAGAATATGCTGAATGTGTTGTTTTAAAAGCTGTTGGTTATCCATTTGATTTCAATTTAATGGAAAACGATTTTAAAATCACGAATAAGAAATTATTTGAGGAATATGCACGCGAACAATGGTTAGGTTTAGAAGTAAACGAAAATTCTTATCTTTTTGATCAAAAAATCATACCCGATTACGGTTTTGAAATTATAACTGCAAAACCAAATGGTTCGATAATCTCTGAAAAAACTAAAATAAAACTCATTGATGAAGAGATTAGCAAGTCAATAGATGAAGTAAAAATTAATAACTCATTAAGACTTTCAGATATTGTAGGTCAAAAAAATGCCAAAAACAAAGTAAAAGTTTTAATTAAATATTTGGAAGACCCAGACAAATTCGGACCTTGGGCGCCTAAAAATATTTTGTTTTACGGTATGCCAGGTACAGGTAAAACAATGCTTGTTAAGGCATTAGCCAATGAACTTGATGTCCCTCTCCATTTAATTAAAGCTACCTCATTGATTGGAGAACATGTTGGAGACAGTGCATCTAAAATTCACGAATTATTCAAAAAAGCTAATGAAAAGTCACCATCAATAATATTCATTGATGAAATCGATGCAATAGCCCTGCACAGATCATTCCAAGCATTAAGAGGGGATGTTTCAGAAATTGTAAATTCATTATTAACTGAAATGGATGGAATTTATGAAAACAAATCAGTGATAACAATTGGTGCAACAAATAATCCAACATCCCTCGATTATGCAGTGAGAAGCCGATTTGAAGAAGAAATTGAATTTAACCTCCCTAATGATGAAGAAAGAAAAGAGATTCTTGAAAAAAATCTCAAAACAATGCCATTAGAACATGATTTAAATTTAGATAAAATTGTTAAAATGACAAAAGGAATGTCTGGAAGAGACATAAAGGAAAAAATTCTTAAAACTTCCCTTCACAATGCAATAGCTAATGATCAAGATGTATTAAGTATGAAAAATATTGATTATGCAATACAATCCGCCAAAATTAAAAATACAGAAGTTAAAGGAATGTATGAATAATCAATCTGAATTAAAAATATATTCACATGCTGCAACAATATCCTCATTTTCTTCTTTTGCAGCTGTTTTAACTTTTTTTGATATGTCGAAAAATATCTTGTTGACAATGGAATTTGTTAAATTATCTAAAATTTTTACACTGCCATCTACATCAGCCAACTTAACACTAGCTTTTTGTGTTTCACGTTGCCTTATTTCTTCCATAGATGACCTTAAATTTGCAAGAGTTTTCTCAACTTCCATTATCTTAAACGATTCTTTAAGTAAAATGAACTCTTCTTCAATAATGTTTTCGGCTTCACCGAATTCCTTAATTCTAAGTTGAGTATTCATATCTGCAATTTCCCTTAAGTCATCAATATTGAATAATTTAACACCAATTTCAGATACATCATTTGAAATATCGCGAGGATTTGCAATATCAACCATCATTAAGCTTTCATAATCCCTATCAATACCTAAAAGACGTTTTTTATCTATGATTGTGTGCGGAGCACTGGTTGCACTAATAACCAAATCGGCTTCAGCCAGATATTTTTCAAGTTCATTAAATAAAATAGCTTGGCCACCCAAATCATTTGCAAGCTCAACAGCAACATAATAAGTTCTATTTGCAACAAAAATAGCATTCAAATCTTTTTCAGCAAGTGCTTTAGCAACTAATTTGCCCATTTTTCCAGCACCAATAACTAAAACCGATTTATCATCAAGACTGCCCATATGTTTTTCAGCCAAATCAATTGCAGCAGAACCTATAGATACTGACCCTTTATTAATTTTAGTTTTATTTCTAACAACTTGACCTACATGGATTGCTTTTGTAAAAACAGTATCTAAAACCTTACCGCAATGATGATTTTTTATGGCTTTCTTTTTTGAATCCTTGACCTGACCCAAAATTTGGTCTTCACCAACAATCATGGATTCAAGACCTGATGTCATCCTTAAAAGATGAATTACAGCTGATTGACCATATTCAATGACAATATTCTGATTTTCATGTGACAATAACTCATCATCCTCAGAAATATACTCACTGTGAAGATAATACTCTTTTCTATTGCATGTGGAAATCTCAACATAATCACTTATGGAATATTTTTCCTGCAATTTCCAAAATAGTTCATCAATGTCTTTAGAAATATTTTCCATTGATTGAATATCTGCTATTTTATGGTCAACTCTTAAATTAAGTATCACTATAATCCCCTTATTAAATTATCTATGTATCTTTTAGCTTCATCAATTTGATTGTTTATGATGAAACAATTAATCTTTTCATCTTCAAAAATATCATAAAGATATTTTCTGCGTTGCTTTTGGTCATCAATCGTTTCTTTAAGAACAGAACGTGCATAGTCCTGAAGTTCAATTTCCAAAATATCTTCCCGAGTGATGACTGATTGAATCTTTTTTCTTAATTGACGAGCCATCAATGGACTTTTACCATTAGTAAAAATAGATATTTCAATATCCCCAATTCCAAAACTTGTAGGAACAATAATATCTCCTTTTTGAGGAAAATCTGCCCTATTTACCAATTTATTTTGAGCGATATCTGAAACATACTCACACATATCTTTATCACCACTGGCAATTACAACCAAATCAGCCCAAGAAACCAATTCATCAACATCATTAACAGGACATAAAATAGCGCCCTTATCTTTCAAATCGTTTGATAAATAGTTTCCAGCCAATTTAACATTAGCACCATGATTTAAAAATTTATTAGCCCGTCTGGTTGCGACTTCCCCCGTGCCTAAAATAAACACATTTAAATTCGATGTTTTAAAATAAAGAGAAGTCCAATCCATTTTAATCAGATTTATCAAGTGATTTAGCATGCAATACTTTTACTGCAGCTCTTAAATCATTATTGCATTCAGTTAAAACATTCATAGCTTCAAGTTTACTAACATGAAATGTTTCAGCCAAAGCTTCAGCTCTTTCATCAGGGTCTGGTTTTTTAACACCGACTAACCTTTCGGACAACTGTTTTTTTAAGTCCAAATACTCATCATGACTCATCCCCATATTCCTTAAAGTCATGTCTCTTAATGGGCAAGGTTTAGATGGTTTACAACACCAAACAAGTGAACCAAAACAAGTCCCTGCACCTTCACCTAATCTAGTTTCTTTTGCGAATTGAGTTTTAATTTGAATATATTCCTGTGGAGTTAAATTAACTTCCTGTAAAGCATTTAATACTGGACATGGTTTTACTGGAGGACAACAAAAAGCAAGTCCTCTTACATCTCCCCCTCTACAAATATGAGATGGTGCATCTTCCCAAGTCATAATAAACCTCCAATAAATTTCAAAATAATTTTGATAAAGAAGTAATATAAAATATTAATATAATTTATTTGAACTCTGAATATATAACCTTTTTTGTAGAAAAAATATTTAAACATCAAATCAGCTCACATAATAAGAAAATATTAGGATGAGATGATTAGACTTTATAATAAACCCAATAATATTCGAACTGGAAAAAAGTCTTTGAGGTTAATCCAATGAAAAATAATAATTAATATTAAAACTATAATTCTATTACAACCATGAGAACAAAAGAAATAGAAATAGAAGGTATCGAAATAACATTGCATAGGAAAAAAATTAAAAATTTATACCTTCGAGTTTTACCACCAAACGGAGAAGTCGTAATCTCCGCACCATATGCATTACCCTATGAAGAATTAATCCGTTTTGT
The DNA here is from genome assembly GCF_946184425.1 of uncultured Methanobrevibacter sp. Classification (GTDB taxonomy): domain Archaea; phylum Methanobacteriota; class Methanobacteria; order Methanobacteriales; family Methanobacteriaceae; genus Methanocatella. The sequence continues at coordinate 6,945 of NZ_CAMHFP010000016.1, forward strand.
AAAATATAGAAAAGAATGGATTTTGAAAAAACAGGACCTTATTTTGAAAAACAACATTAAGCCACCACTGAAATATAAAAGTGGTGAAAGACATTACCTTTGGGGATTGGAATACACATTGCAATTGGTTTCAAAAGAAGACTTGAAAAAAATTGTTGTTGATTATGATGAAAATATCATATATCTGCCCGTTCCTCCAAGAAGTAAAAAAGAAACAAGGGAAAAATTATTATACGAATTATACAGGTCAGAACTTAAACAAGCAATCCCACCAGTTTTAGAAAAATGCAGCAAAATTGTTGGAAAAAAACCATCCGAAATCAAAGTAAGGAATATGAAAAACTGGGGAAATTGCAGATATCATGACAAAAGAATTACATTAAATTTAAAATTAGCAAAAAAAGATCCTATTTGTCTTGAATATGTAATGATACATGAACTTTGTCATTTAATTGAATTTAATCATGGAAAAAAATTTAAAAAATTAATGGACACATACTGTCCAAATTGGAAAGAAATAAAAAAAAGATTAAATGAATAAGAAGATTATCTATTCTCTTTAAGCATGTCTTCTTTTTCATCTGGAGTTAATTGTTCAACAATATCTTCAGGAGTACCAATATCCAATATTTTTCCACCCCTCATCAGGGCAGCCCTATCACAAACATCTAAAACAAAGTCCATATCGTGAGAAATGATAATGAATGTTTGTTCTAAATCAGTACGGGCTTTTAAGATAGAGTCAGTAACAACAACACGAGTAATAGGGTCCATAGTACCTGTTGGTTCATCCAACACAATTAAATTAGGTTCTTTAATTAAAACCTGTGCAAGAGCAACCCTATGCTTTTCCCCTACACTTAATTGATCAGGATACTTATCAAGAATAGATGCAGCAGTTGCATCAGAGAATCCAACAGTGGTTAATGCATGAATAGCTTTAATTTTACCAAATTCCGCAGGCAAATTTAAACTAATAGCATCAGTCAAGTTACCTAAAATAGTTCTATGAGGATATAATGAATATTCCTGATGTAATAATCCAATATAAGGCATGATACGGCCACGGTTAAGAGGACCTACTTTAGTCATGTCAATCCATTCATCACCAAGTTTAATTTCAATAGCACCACTACTTGGTTCGGTTAATCCCATTAACATTCTTGTAGTAGTAGTTTTTCCTGAACCACTTAATCCTACAATACCGAATATTTCTTCTTTATTAATATCCAAACTTATTCCATCAACAGCTTTTACTACTCCCCTTTCAATGGAATAATAATGTTTTTTAACATCTTCAAGAACAACTTGTTTTTCACCAAATTCTGGAATTTCAGGTTTTTCTGGAATAGGTACAGTTTCCATGAAGTGATCTACAACAGATTGAGGTTCTCCTTCTTCTTTTATCTGACCATCTTCTAACCAGATAACATTGTCAGCAAGTTCAGTCATTACTTCCGGCCAGTGAGATGTGATTAACATGGTGATTCCTTCATCTTTTACACCTTCTTTCAAAGTATTGTGAAGTTTTACTGCAGTTTGAGGATCTAATGTACCAGTAGGTTCATCAGCTAAAAACATCATAGGCCCTTTTGCCAATTGTCGTGCAAGCACAACTCTTTGTTTTTCCCCACCACTTAAATCACGAGCAATATGAGTAATTCTATGATTCATTTGAACCATTTCTAATAATTCCAAAGCAAAATATAAACCTTCTTCATAATCGATAGTGTCCGGCATTGCCCTCATTACGTTTTCAATTACAGTTTCTTCATCATATAATGCAAAGTTACGTTGTAACATTATGGAAATTCTTCTTTTGATACTTGCAAACAATTTTCTTTCAGCATTATAGAAATCTACTTCTTTAGCTTCTAATGTTCCACCACAATTACATTTTTCACCGACATGAGATGGAGAATCAACAGCTAAACAATCTGGACAAACAGCTAAATTCATAATAATATTACCCGCATCAGGTTTATAGTCCAATGTTCCTCTAAGCATGTTGATTAAAACAGATTTTCCACTTCCACTACGTCCTAAAATACCTAAAGTTTCTCCTTCATTAATCTTTAAATTAATATCTTTAAGAACATCAACATCATCAAAAGTTTTTGTAATATTCTTAAGTGTAATAAAATCCATGAAAATCACCTATTAACATAATCTTTATTAAAAACTATTAATAATCTTTTCTAATAACAATTGTTTTAATCAAATAATAATTGATTTTAATAACAATTGTTTTAAAAATATTAAAAATGAGAAATATCAAAGTTTAGATTATTAGAAATAACTGCCCTAGCTATTGAAAAGCCATAAACTCCAGTGTCAATCATTTTTTCAATATTTTCAATGCAATTTAGTGAATTATTCCCAATTACTTTAATATCCACCGCATCACAAATTTCTTTTACAAGATCATAGTCCGCATCAAAAACACCTTTTTTCATAGCATCAATATGCAAATAATCTACACCTGAACTTTCAATTAGTTTAGCAACTTCCAAAGTATCGATTCCTTCAATATTCGCCCTGATTTTTACTGAAACTTCACAATCCACATTATCAACAATTTGAGATATGAATTCTTCCAAATCAGGCCTTTTCAACATTTCTTGTCCACAACCAATTGATGTAATTTCATCTTGGCGACAATGACAATTAATTTCAACAATATCCAATTCCTTTATATTACCAACTTCAATAATTGGTTGTGGAGTCGTTGCCCTAACATTTGCAGATACTTTTACATCTTTGTTGACCTGTTTTATTGAAGCAACTTCATTTTCAATATTAGAAAATATTTCATTCAAAGGGAAATCAAATTCTTTTCTTCCCCTTTCAACAATTTTTCTGCTTGCTTCAATTGTAGGTGTATCTAAACTATAACCACCCAAAGTAGCCACATCAAAACCTAATGGAATAACTTTGTTCAAAAATTCGGAATTTGAAATTCCGGCCATTGGCGCAACTACTTTCATCATAAAAATCAATTAATATTCTTTTTCGACAACCCAAGTCCACATTTCATTGTTATTTGCTCGGATTTCTTCAAGACCTATATCTGCCATGTATGCTGCATCTTCAGCATTTTTACCTCTGCCTATACCTGCTTTGAGTTTAATACCTATTTCCTCATCGATTTCAATCATGATTTCTTCAATCTCTTTTTCAGTTAAACCATTGCAGGGTGACATGAAATTATCCCCTCCGATGAAGAATAATAATGCTCCTTTCTTAATTAATTTAGTCATTAAATAATGTTGAGCTTTATTAACCATGAAACTAGTATCAAAAGCGGATTCAATATCAGTTAATGTTTCAGTTACACTGTTAATATCAATGTGAGCTGCCTGAACATAACTATCTTCTTCATTAACTAAACTATCTATAGCCAAAATTTCTTTTCTTTCACCTGATTGAGCACTGCCTGCTTTTTGAAGAGCAATAGTGGCCAATTTTTGTGCTTCATGAGGTGTTTCAGCAGCACCTACACCCATACTTACTGTAATAGGATATCTATTTCTAATTGATCTTTGAATTCTTAAGTGGTCTTCCTCATCAAGACCGTTTGAAATTGCAAGTAAATTATCAAATCGGGTGAAGAAAACTAAACCTTTTTTATTACCGAAATGATTATTTAAATCAGCAAATAAATTAGCTTGAAGCATTTGTAAATCAGATTCTGTACGTGGTCTTGGAGTTACAGTCCATGGACCATAGTTGTCAATTTGTATTAATGTCATTTGTATCATTTGATAATCGCCTCTTTTAATTAAGGAATACTATCTATAATAATTTGTGCCAAATTTTTCTTAGCATCTAAACTATTCATTATAGTATTTGTAATTGTTACCTTATTAACTATTTGATTTAATTGTTGTTTTTTGTCATAATCTTTATCATCAATTACAATATTATCTAAAAAAGTTTCATATAATGATGCCACACCAACTGATGAAACTTCAATATCTAATGCCTTCATAAATTTACTGGCAGGACCTGAAACAGAATCCGAACCAATAATTGGAGATACCGCAACAACATAAGTATCTTTTAATGCATCTTTAACGCCATCCAATGACAAAATAGGTAAAATTGAAGTTATCGGATTTGATGGACCTATAATAACAGCATCAGAATTTATTATGGATTCTACAACACCGACAGCAGGAGATACCTTGGAAAATTTAATATCTAATACATCAGGTTGAGCCTGATGTTTTATTAAGAAATCATGAAATTCCAACTCGCCAATATCAGTAATAATTTTAATGTCAGAATGTTCTTCACTCATAGGAATAATCTTGGATGTGATTCCCATCTTTTCAGCTTGAATTTCGACAGCTTTCGCCAGACCATACTTTACCATCAACTGAGTCTTTTGAATTTTTGTTGCCCTATCAATATCACCAATCCTCAATAATTCTGGACAACCAATTTCTTCAAGCCTTTCATGAGTAATGAAAGTGTCTCCATTAACACCATACCAAAACTCCTCATTAATCATATCAGCCATAGTGTATAAAACAGTGTCAATATCTGCAGACACATAGACACCTGAAAAATAATCGTTTTCCAAAGTATTTACTATAATCGCCAAATCAGTTGGGTCAACAATTTCTTTTAGTCCTTGCAATAATTTTGGAGTACCGGTTCCTCCAGACAACACAGTAATCATAAATTTCACTTACTTCCTGAATACATCAAATTCTTTTGGCATTTTAATGTCATCAATTGTCGCATCAACATTTCTTAAAGTATCAAAACTACCAAATCCTCGAATGAGAACAACAGGAAGACCTTCATCAGCTTGCCCCATAATGAGTGATGCAGCCGCAGCTAACTCATCAGCAGTTGCAATTTCAGTAGTTTCTAACTCTCTACCATACAAATCTTTTTCACCAACTCTTCTCCAAAGTGATGAAATTCCAGAACACCCAATTGCAGTCCCAATAGCTCCAAATCTAAAAGCTCTGCCCTGAGTATCCGTTATTATAACTCCAATTTCTTCTTCAAAAGCATCTTCTAAAAATTCGCGAATTTCAAAAGCGGACTTATCTGGATTCAAAGGCATTGGAGTAGCTAACCCATCACCAACATTAGATTCATCAATACCTGCATTAGCACAAACAAAACCCTGTTTGGTTTCAGTAATTATAAAATTAGGCCCAACTTCAACAACTTCATTAGATTCATTTAAAATTGCTTGAACCAATTTAGGATTCTTTTTACATTTTTCAGATAATTCAAGTGCTTCTTCACTTGGAGTTAAATCATTAATTTTTATAAAATTGCCTTCAGATTTGGAAATTAATGTCTCAGCAATCAAAATAATATCCCCATGTTTGATAGAACAACCCTGTTTATCAATAGCATCCTTAATAATCTGTGAAATATCACTTGTATCATCAACAATAGGAATATTTTCTAAACCAATTAATTCTATTGTCATAATATCATCATAAAAAAAATTTTAAAAAAAAATAAAAAAAATTATGGATTATAGACATCAATAGTCCATTCTCCATTAAAAACAGCAGCACCAGAAGTTACTGGCTTTTTATAATTAGCAAAAGTACCTTCATCAAAAATAAATTTAGCAGATTCAGCAGCTGTTTTAGCATCAAATTCTACAACATCATGTACCTGACTACCGTAAGTTGAAATAAATACTGCATCACCATAAGGAACTTCTTCAACTAACAATTTTTTATCGTTAGCAATTCCAATATAACAACCGTATTCATCTTTCTTATTTGTTGATGTCACAACCCCCGCAATCCTCGGAGTATGATAATCATCCTTTTCATAGTCCATAGTAAGCAATGAATATGCAATAGCATCCTTAATGTTCATGCCTAATGAAATCTTATCAGCAATAACATCAGTATGAGACCCATTTGATACGATTGCCATATCCCTCACAATACGAATACAATTATATGTAATATATGTATTTTCGTAAATATCCTTTTCAAAACCTTCTTTTGGTACAATAGCCGCACGATTTTCAAATTTTAAACATTGCCTATTAGGAAATGATCTACTTGATACACGATAAGCCACAAAAGGTTTACCATCACTATTCATCCCAATTGATAAAATTCTCCCAGTATACATAAATATCCCTCATAATCATAACTCTGGACGTTGAACTGCAACTTCCGGAGGCACTCCCGGAGGTGTAGTAATCTCAATTAAACCAGGTTTAATATTAACTTCACCTTGGTCCATAACTCTTGCCTGCACTCCCACGGCACTGCCCGCTATTGCATCCGAGCGATCTTGACCATTAACGACAACTTTATTTAATCCGGCTACAGGCACAACATAATACTCCTGGTCTCCAGAAACATCAGTCACATTAGGTTTTCCAGTCGCATCAGAAGCAACATCAGAATCATCAGTCTGAACATCAGTAGCTGAAAAATTACTTGTAACAACTAAAAATATCATGATTGTGAATAGAATATCAATAAATGGAACCAAATTAATACTTGGTTTTTGATCAAGAACTTTTTTCTTATATCTCCTTACATCAATAGCCATTCAATCACCTATTGTCTAAGTTTACTTTCTGTAATTTCAGCATTAACATTACATTTCTCTAAAATAATATTCGAAATACTTTTATCCAACATACTTGGTTTAAAAGAAACCTTAATATTTGCATATGGATCTGAAATCAGTCTAGTATTAACAACACCTTCAGCTTCCTGAAGAGCTTCAAGAGCACATTCTACATTTGAATCAACTCTAACCTTAACTACAGCATAACCCCAATTAGTCATTTTAGTAGCAAGTTCAATTTTATCCATTTCAGCTTCGATTAATCCCTGAATATACGTATGAAGAGGAAGCAAAATAATAGCAACTAACAAACCCATAATTGTGGTAGTTAATGCAACATAAATCCCCTCAGCCATAGCGGCAGAATCAGGATGAACCCCCAATGATTTAAAAGTCATCCAAATACCTATAACTGTACCGATTAATCCTAAAAATGGAGCCAGTTCTGTAAGAGTTTTAATGGTATTTAACCCTTTAGTCATTTTAGCTACTTCAACAATGAAAATTTGTTCCATACTCTCTTCAACTTCAGTTTTATTCTTATAACCAATTTTCAAAGTTTCAGAAATGATTCGAGAAATAGGATTTTTAAAACCATTAATCTGCTTTAATGCTTCAACAGCTCCCCCACGTTCCATAGAAGCAGTTACAACACCAAAAATTTCAGTAGTATCCACCTTACTAATTCTTCTAAGATATGCAATTTTTCTAATAGAAATAATAATACCATAAATACCTATAAAAAGAATAATATAAGTAATTATACCTCCTTGAGTAAACATATCCATTATTCCATTAAAAAATGAAGTAAAATATTCAATAATCATTATATCATCTATCTTTTATCCTATTGAAAAAAATATATAAAAATAGATTTATTAATTCACATACTTAAATATTATTTAAAATAAATAAAATTATTTCATTTTAGAAACAGTAGCCCAAGACCTTCTAACAAAATCAGGCATTTCATCATAGGTATAATTAGTTAAAAATTTTTTTGTTGTGGGGTCAGACGGATATCCGGAACCAATACCACCCATCTTAATAAAATCCTTATTTATTTCAACAATTTGAGCATCTCTTTCTGCTTTAGCTATTATAGAAGCCGCACTTACTTCCATATATTTGTCATCTGCTTTATGTTCAGCAATAACATTGACCCCAGTAGATTCACAAAGGTTATTTTGAAATCTTTCTGCTTTTACGTCAACAGCATCAACAATAGCTTTTTCAGGATTTAACTTTATTATTAAATCCCTCATTGCATTTTTTTCAATATCATTAAGATTTATTCCATCAGCTCTCATTTGATCAATTTCTAAAGCTGAAATAACAACAATTTCATAATCAAACATTTTTTTTAATTTTCTTGATAGAATAGTACGTCTATTTGGAGTTAATCTTTTCGAATCCTTAACCCCCATCCTTTCAAGAACCTTTTCCATCTTTTCAGGAATGATAACTCCTGCAATAACCATAGGCCCTAAAACAGAGCCACGACCCGCTTCATCAATACCTAAAATATCCATAAAAATCAGTAAAAAAAAGTTAAAAAAGAAATAAATATAATATTTATTTCATAGCTCGAAGACGAACTTCAGGTTCTAATGCAAGAGGTTCTGCAGCAACAATAGCAGTACCTTTCGCAACAACAGTCATTGGATCTTCGGAAATTTCGACAGGAATGGAAATTTCATCAAAAATCCTTTCTTTTAATCCACGAAGTCTGGAACTTCCTCCAACAGCAACCGCATTATTGTAAACGCCCATCATCAATTCAGGAGATAATCTTTCTAGAATCACATTTAATCCATCAACAATTTGTTGCATATATGGTTCTACAGCGTCAGCAACTAACATTGAGTCAATAACAACTTTTTTAGGCCTGTTAGTTTCTAAAGATTTACCAATAACTTCAACACTTAAGTTTTCAAGTTGTTCGGAACAGTGAACCATACCCACTTCCATTTTTGCGGATTCTGCATCATGAATACCAATAGCTACATCATATTTTTCTGCAACAAGTTCTACTATTTTATTATCAATATCATCTCCACCGCATCTAACGGTTTCAATGTCATTAATACCACCAAGAGAGATAATCACAATATCAGTAGAACCGGCACCAATATCAATAACCATAGTACCATTTGGTTCAGCAATAGGTAAACCTGCACCGATAGCAGCCGCCAATCCTTCACTGATTACTAAAATATTTTGTGCACCTGCTTTTCTACCAATTTCTTCAGCAGCATTCTTTTCTACTTCAGATGCATCTCCAGGAATTCCAATAACAATTCTTCCAACACTTTCACCTTCATTAATACCTATTTGCATTGCCTTAATGAGTAATGCTTGTGCTTGAACAACATTTTCAATAACTCCTTTTTTCAAAGGTCTTACAGCAAGTATGTCCTCAGGAGTTCTTCCAAGCATTCTTTTAGCCTCTTCTCCAACAGCTAACACTTCAGAAGGGTCGTCTTTTTTAACAGCAACTACAGATGGAATTTGATATAAATCAAATTTATCACCTGAAGGTTTAGCGATAACAGTGTTTAAAGTTCCTAAATCAATTCCTAAACTATTACTAATAACTTTGGTATTAGCAACTTGTGGTTCTTCCTCATCCTTTCCAAAAATATTCATGATTATTCCTCCGTTACAATATCTTTAAAATCTATAACGAAAATTTTATTTGATGTAGCGATACTTTGAACCTTTTTAACATATTCATCTTTATCTACTGAAATTAAAATAGTAGATAAAACAACTTCATTAGCATTGTAAAACGGCTTCAAAGCAGATTTGATGAAGTTTGGTAATTTTACTTCATTACTTAAATCAATATTAATGAAACCAGTAGTCTGTGATTCCTGCAGTATGGCAAAAGAAATTTTGGATTTTTCAATGAGGGACACAACATTCCTAATTATATTATCTGGAGCAACAAAAGCCATCAAATTAGGTTCTTCGCCCAAATAATTACGAGGAATATCTATAAAAGCCCCACCTCTTTTTTTAGTTTCATTTTTGAAATCATTCATACTTATAGAATTCCCATAAAGCATGATAAAATCAAATTTTTTATCCAATTTACCCTCTTTTAATATAACATGCTCCCTAAACAAGATTTTAACATTATGATTAGAAGCTATTGCCTTATAAGCCATTGCATCGATTAAATCAGCATTACCTGCAATAACACACCAACTTTTTTCGATTTTATAAGAACTATCAGTGGTGATTCTTGCAGCTTGCCTAAGGATACGTATATTATCTTCAATCATTGAACTACTCACATTATATTAATTAAGTCAGATTAACTTTAAAAATAAACGTTAAAATTAAAAAACAATTAAAATTAACCATTTAAAATATTAACAATATAGCTATTTTTAAAGTCTAACAATTAATATTTTTTCATACTATTATTATATATATTTTATCTTTTATGGTTATTTTATAAAAAAAATAAATAAATTTCAATTATTAATAAAATTCTAAACGAAATCAATATTAAAATTGAATAAAATTAATTAAAAGACAATTAAATTTAAAAACAATAGATAAATATATTCCATAGATAAAAAATAACACTTATAAATAATTAAATATAAATATAAGTATTAATAAGTCGAATTACAAGACAAAGTTAATAAGATATGAAGTAAAAAGTATTACTGGAGTCGAAATATGAAAATTGAAAGGACCAATATTCAAAGTTTTATAGCAATATCAGACATTATTTCATTGTTAAATATGAGTTCTGGATTTTTATCAATAATATGCTCAATCAACAATCATTTTGAATTATCAGCATTATTGCTGATTGCAGCAATTATATTTGACTCCATAGATGGTTGGGTAGCTCGAAAACTAAACAGAGATGATAGTTTAGGATTTGGAAAAAATATAGATTCTCTATCAGATATCGTATCCTTTGGTGTAGCACCTGCAATATTTATTTATACCTCAATTAACACCACATCAATGCCAATGCAGATACTTGTAATACTTGTTAGCTTATTAATTGTTATTTGCGGTGTTTTAAGATTAACTAGATATAATGTAATATCAGACCACATTGAAACAAGCGATTTTATTGGATTTCCCATACCAGGAATCTCATTTATAGTTGCCACATTATATTTAAGCGGATTATATAACATATATTTGACATTATTATTAGTAGCATTAGTGTCAGTTCTAATGATCAGCAATGTTAAATACCCCAAATTTTCAAATCTGCCAGCAATTGCAATTTCTTGTATTTTGATAATCCTCATCATATTACCAGTCCCCACAATATTATACGGAGTTAATGTACCCGCTTTAATATTATTATTATTCTGTTTATACTACCTCATTATTAATTTAATTAAAAAATGAGACCAATTTACTCCTATTAATTAAATTAACCATCAAAATTAAAAAGGAGTAGTTAAAATGAATAATAAAAAACCAAGAGATCCATATTCTAAAGGTTTTAAACAACCTGAAGAATTAAACAATATTTTACCAAAACCAAAACCGAAAGATGATGAATTATCACTATTGAAAAAATTTAATCATAAACTTGGAGTTTACTTAAATCCCAGTGATACAAACATAAGTGAAAATGAAAAAAAGAGAAAAATTGGAGTAATAATAACCATTTTAATATTATTTACTTTAATAATCTCAGCATACTATTTTTTAATTTATGAACCTACTCAGAAAGAATTATCTTTGGAAAAAACAACCAAATTAAACGAACTTCATGAATTATATACCGGAGCACTGGCCATATCCCCTAATGAAATGAATTTAGAAAATAAAATAAAAAATGGAAAAAATATTGAAGAAATTGAAATGATAGATATTTTAACTCCCGCTACAAAAGACTGGAAATCATATCATCAAAAGGCAATACACACAAACATAGATAAATATAACAGAACAATGGCTGTTTATTCAAATGAAAGTAAAAATGTCATAATGTCACAAAATGATGCAATTAAAATTGTTAATGAAAATGATGCAACAATATTGTCCAAAATAAAATTTGAAAAACCGAACACCGTCTCTGTGCCTATATTAGTTTCAAGACTTCAGGCCGGTGCAGGACTAGTGAACGTTGGAAGTATTGTGGACATATACACCAATTTAAATAATACTTATGATGAATTACCTTCAAACAACACCAATCCGGACATCAGCGGATGCACAGTTCTGTCTATTATGAGATATGAGGAAAATGGGGAAGTAGACTCTGAATATTCAAAATCAAAAATGAATGTGCACGGAAATATTACAAATCCTCAGGAAAATTCTAAAAAATTTTCTTCAAATGTTTTGGAGATGATTAAAGGAAGCATGATGAACGGATATAATGAAAAAGAAACATTTGAACTGCTTAAAAATTATGGAATCAAACTATCAAATTACGAAAGACAGATAAATTTAGGGGATTTGGATGCTCAATATATGCTCCTAATTGAAACACCTCAGGATAAAGTAAATTTTATGTTGAATAATATGGACAATATTGTGTTAACCATTCCGACAACCAATGCCCCCGACTGGATGATAAATGAAATAAGTTCCACATATGCAAATTAAGAAAACTATATATAAAATTAATAAAAACTATTATTATTAGAATATAAAAAAGTGATAATATGAACAAACCAAGTATCATGACTATTATAGTCATAATTTGCATCCTAATAATAGGATTATATGCAATGGGAGAGGTTAACTATTTTTCATCTAAAATAAGTATTGAGAGAAATATTGAATCTCCAGTAATTGTAATTCCATCAATTGGTGTTCAAGAGAAAATTAATAATGAAACCCTTGATCAGGGCGTATTACATGAATTAAACTCATACACTCCGGACAGTGGAGATGTGTTATTATTTGGACATAGAACCCTTCAGGGATCACCATTTTTAAGACTTAATGAACTTCATAACGGAGATTCATTCATTTTAGAATGGCCGGGTATTGGAGAGCTGAAATATAAAGTTATTAACACTACAATAGTTCCCGCAACATACCAACTCAGTGCACAGGAAGGAGGAAACAGTGCTTATTTAATTACATGTGACCCAATCGGTTCAACTGAAAATAGATTAATAATTCACGGAGAATTAAGTGAAACAAATCCAATAAATGATGCAATTCTTAAAAACAATCCTCAAGAATCAAATGCATTAATCATAACTGCAATATTTTTAATTATTGGACTCGTATTTAGCTTTTTCTATCCTAAGGATAATAGAATTTACATTTTAGCAACTATCCTAATTGTTTCCGCAATTTTATTTTATTGTTGCATCAATCCAATCCCATCCGGAATGATATATGATAAAATAATTTTCTTAAATGGAGGAATATAATGGATGTAGATGAAAAGTATTTTTCAAACATTACAAAAAGAGAAAGAGCTATATTTGAAGGTGCAATAAGTATGGGTGCATTATTCCACCAATTCGTTGGAACTCCAGTAAATAAAAATTCCAAAAAAAGTCTAGAAACAAGCATGGAAGAATCCTTAAAATTGCAACCTGCAATTGATGACGTTGAAGTTGAAATTAGATTCGATAAACTAGAAGAATCCATGACCGAATTTGACTATACTTCACTTACAGGAGATATGCTGGACGTTAGGATATTTACAAAGGTGGACAATGTTAAGGCAACAATACGTATAGAATTTATTGAAGAACTTAACTACCCATTGATGTATGTGGAAAATATAGAAGAATCATAGTTAGTAGATTTTTTCCAAATCTTCTAACAATTCTTTTAAATGACTTTTTTTAATATGATTCATCAACACTATACGAATCGCAATAGGACATTTGGCAACAGAAACTTTCCAACCTAATTCATCTAATTTTTTTGCAAAATCATGAGCTTCAATATTTGGATGGTTAAACGCCAAAATATTTAATTCAGGCTCACAGACAACATCATATCCAATGTTTTCCAAACCTTCCTTTAAAAAATAAGTATTTTCCATTAAATTTTGAGCAATTTTGGAATAACCCTTTTTACCGAAATATTTCATGATTGCATAAGTAGCTGCTGAAGAAGCACCTAAACGAGTTCCGACAATAGTTGATTGAGTTTTAACTGTTAAATATGGTGAATCAATAGCCATTACCTGCAAATATTCTTTTTTTCTGAATATAATCCCCCCAGCAGGAATAGGTGCCAAACCCATTTTATGCGGATCGACAGTGATTGAACAAACCCCTTCCAATGAAAAATCAAAAACGGGCAATTCATAACCGGCTTCCTTTAAAAAAGGAATTGAAAATCCTCCAAATGCAGCATCAACATGAAAATAAATATTATTTTCATGAGCGATTTTGGAAATTTCTTCTATAGGATCAATCAAACCTAATTCGGTTGTTCCGGCTATAGCCACAATAGCTACAGTATTCTCTGAAATAGCATTTTTAACTGATTCAACATTAATCCTAAAATCATCACCCAATTCAGCTTCCACAATTTTTAAATTAAGCATGTCCGCTGCTTTTTTAAATGAAAAATGGGCAGAATCAGGAATGATTATTTCCCCATCAACGATGCCCTTATATTTTCGGGCATGATTTCTGGCAGCGCGAATAGCCATGAGGTTGGCTTCAGTACCTCCAGTGACAATATTACCATAAGGTTTTTCAAGAGATAACAAATTACCAATAAACTTTATTACATCATTTTCAATATGTTTAGTTCCTTTAAATAAACCAGGATCCCCTAAATTAGTATCTAAAAACTTACAATAAACTTCCTTAGCAAATGGATGTGCTTCAGTACACATTGAACCTAAAATCCTTCCATCAGCGTAATTATAATCTAATTTATGTAACTCCATTAATTCATTTAAAATAATTTCCTTGTCTATTGGTTCATCTTGCATAAAATAACCTATGAGAATAAATAATCTAAATAAAAATAAAAAAAAGAAAGAATAAAATTATTCTAAACGTTTACGAGCAGCGTCGAGAATAATTTTTTGTTCAGCTCTAGCAACAGTTTTTCTAACTTCTGCTACTGCATCAGTATTTGAAGATACACTAGTGATTCCAAATCCAACAAGTTTTTCAACAATATGAGGAACACTGCCTGCTTGACCACAAATACTGCAGGTAACTCCTGCTTCAACACATTTTTTAATGGTTCTTTCAATTAATTTCATTACCGCAGGATGTTCTTCAGTATAATGTTTAGCTACAAATTCATTGTTTCTGTCAACCGCAAGAGTGTATTGGGTCAAGTCATTTGTACCTAAACTTACAAAGTCAATACCTACATCAATATAATCTTCAATAGTTAAAGCTGCAGCAGGAATTTCCACCATCATACCAAAGTCAACATCTTTGTGAGGTTCTAAACCTACTTCAGAACAAAGTGCTTTAGCTTGTCTGAGTTCATCAGGACTTTGAGATAATGGAATCATTATTCCAATGTTAGTGTAACCTTGTTCATGTAATTTTTTAATAGCCTTGAATTCACATTTGAGAATTTCAGGTTGGTCTAATTCTCTTCTAATTCCTCTCCAACCAAGCATTGGGTTGTGTTCTTCAGGTTCGTTTTCTCCACCTTCCAAAGTAATGAATTCATCAGTAGGAGCATCTAAAGTTCTATACCATACTGGTTTTGGATAAAATTCATCAGCTACAATCATGACGTTTTCTGCAATGGTATCAATTAATTCATCTTCTTTTCCATCAGCAATGAATTTTCCAGGGTGAATACCTGCAGTCAACATTAAATGTTCTGTCCTTAAAAGTCCGACACCATCAGCACCAGTAGCTGCAGCCTTAGCTGCTGCTTCAGGCATACTTACATTTGCTTTTACTTCAGTTACAGTAATTAATGGAGCTGCTTCAACACTTACACCAGCAACCGGAGCAGATGCATCTTCAGTTTTTGAAATTCCTTCAAATACTAAACCTTTTTTACCATCTAAAGTAACACCAGAATTTTCTTCTAAAGTTGCTGTAGCATCACCGGTTCCCACTACACAAGGAATACCGAGTTCACGAGAAATGATGGATGCATGGCAAGTTACTCCACCTTCATCAGTTACAATACCACTTGCTCTTCTCATAGCTGGAACCATATCAGGAGTGGTCATGGTTGTAACCATTATGTCACCATCTTTGATTTTATCTAATTCATCAATATCTAAAACAATTTTAACCTTACCTGAAGCCATACCAGGACTTGCACCAAGACCCCTTACAAGAACATCGCCTAAATCAGATGATTCACTTCCTTCATCCACATCAACATCACCTAAAGTAGTTATAGGCCTTGCTTGCAATAAGAACAAATTATTTCTTTCAAAAGCCCATTCAGTATCCATTGGTTCACCATAATGAGCTTGAACCCTTTTACCCATTTCAGTTAATTCAATTAGCTCTTCATCAGACAATACCCTTTCTTTTCTTTTTTCTTCAGGAACATCAACTTTCACACTAGTACCATTTTCATCATTAGTGTACATGACTTTTTTATCACTGATTGTGACATTGACAATTTCATTGTCTTTTTTATCAACTTGATAGTTATCAGGAGTTACATCTCCAGATACAACTGCTTCACCAAGTCCCCAAGATCCTTCAATCAATGCAATTTCTTCACCAGTTGATGGATTAACTGTAAACATTACTCCTGCTTTATCAGCATTAGCCATTTTTTGAACAACAACCGCGATATATACTTTAGAATGTTCAAAATTATTTTCTTCTCTGTAGAAAATAGCTCTAGCTTCAAATAAAGAAGCCCAACATTTTCTGATGTATTCAATTACTTCTTCATCACCTGAAACATGCAAGAAAGTATCTTGTTGACCTGCAAATGAAGCTTCAGGCAAATCTTCAGCAGTGGCTGAAGAACGTATAGCAACATCAGTGTCATCTTCACCAACTCTTTGACAAAGTTGATTGTAAGCTTCAAGAATTAATACAATCATATCTTCTGGAATAGGAGCTTCATTAATGATTGTTTTAATTTCTTCAGCAGCAGCTTGAAGAGCTTTTGTATCATTAATATCAATTTCTTCAAGAATACTCATGACCTTATCATTAATTCCGGCTTCATCCATAAA
Source organism: uncultured Methanobrevibacter sp. (assembly GCF_946184425.1). Taxonomy (GTDB): domain Archaea; phylum Methanobacteriota; class Methanobacteria; order Methanobacteriales; family Methanobacteriaceae; genus Methanocatella. The sequence goes on from NZ_CAMHFP010000016.1 coordinate 23,638, forward strand.
TTTTTCATAAGCTTGCGCAGTTACTACAAAACCTGGCGGTACTGGAATGCCTGCTTGAGTTAATTCACCCAAATTAGCACCTTTTCCACCTGCAATCCCAATATCAGATTTACTTAAATCCTCAAATTTTATAACATACATGAAATATAACCTCTTGGATTAAAAATATATCACATTGACATAATAAAATAGCCAATATTATTTTTATATATAATTTTCAATGTTTAAATATTTAATGAAATAAATCAGAAAAAATAGTAAAAAAATAAAAAGTATAAAAAAAGTAGAAAAAAAAGTTAGTTAAAAAAATCTATTTAACTAAATCTTGACCTTTGTCGACAACAATTTTACATGGAACTGGTATTTTCATACCTGCTCTTTTTAATGCGACTTTAGCTTCTTCAAAGTTCTTTTTTTGACAATCAATAGTGATGATTCTTTGATCTTTTTTAACAATAGCTTCAACACTAATTGGTTTACCAAAAGCGTTTCTCATACCACTTTGTACCCTATCCGCACCTGCACCAGTTGCCATTGGGTTTTCTCTTACGATTTGATGTGGGTAAACTCTTAATTTCAAGTGATAACCCATTCTTCCAGCAGCCCTTTGCATTAATCTGTTAGAAGCAATCCTTGCAGCTTCTAAAGAATTGTGTCTAATTTGAGCCGGTTTTTTAACAGCTAAACTTACGGAAACCGGAAATTCATCTTTTAAGTTTCCCATATCATACTGTACGATTCTTGAATTTGGTGTTTTTCTAATATAATCTCTTCTAGTATAAGCACGAACCATTATTATTCCTCCGAAATAAACATAACATGTTTAACATGTTTTAATTAAAAAAATAGCTATGAATAAATGAAATTGAAAATAGCTATATGTAAATTATATATCGTAATATAATAGAATACTTAAATATATTGATTTAGTTATTAATAAAGGTTACCATATTTTTAAAATTTATGACAAAAATATTTTAAAATAAAATAACATATTTATATTATAGTGATATTATGAAAATATCTGGAAAAATAACATTCAATTATAAAAATGAAAAAAACGCCAAACTCATATATGATAGTTTGGAAGTGGATAATGAAGATTATCTCAAATCAAATTTATCAAACAATAAAATTAACTATGAAATTACTTCAAAAAATCTCGGAAGTTTCCTAACAACAGCAGATGATTTAATAGCTTCCGAAATAGTGTCCGAAAAAATTATTGGAAACACCGAAAAAGATAATTAGATAACTTTCAAGTTTTCAAATAACATTAAAAAAATATCTTCTTTTTTTTACAAACATTTAATCAAATAAAAAAAAAATTATTACCAGATTTCTATAAAAAAAGCCCATAATAGCAAGTTTTATATAAATAAAAAAAAAGATATTAAAATATTATTTTAATTAAATTGAGAGAGTGTTTAAATATGGCATGTCATTATCATCCAGAAAGAGAAAGCACAGACATTTGTGCAATATGTGGAAAACCAATTTGTAAAGAATGTGGTTTGGAAATTGCAGGAAAAATTTATTGTAAAGACTGTTTGCAGAAAATTGTAGGAATAGGATTAGAAAATAATACCTCAGAACCAATTAAAGAAACACCAGTCGAAAAAGCACCAGTTGAAGAACCACCAGTCGAAAAAGCACCAGTTGAAGAACCACCAGTCGAAAAAGCACCGGTTAATGAACCACCTGTAGAAAATATTTACGACACAAAAGAAGAAGTAATTTACACTCCTGAAGAACCTATCACTCAAGAATATCAAAAAATCAGTGAAGATTCACCATATAACATTAAAGAAAATATCAATTACACAGGAGGATTAGAATCATCATATTTCTCAGAAAATGAAAAACCACAAAATGTTGTTCAAAATGGTGCTGAAATCTATGCAGAAGAACCAACAAATATTCAACAAGTAGTTGAAGAGGAATACATTTATCCAGATCACTCATATGAACCACAACCAACAAGTGCTCGAGTAGACTTAGAAGACAAATATGAAAAATATTTGGATGATTTATACTTCGATGAAAAAGAAGTTCCATTAAACGAGCAACTTGCAAAAGATGAAGAACAATTTGGTTCATTAACTAGAAAACCTTACAAACCTAGTGAAACACCTGCAAAAGATCAGAAAAGAGCAAGACCTGAAACTCCTGAAGAAATGGAAGCAAGGATAAGAGCAGAAATATTGAAAGAACAAGGTATTGAACCTGAATATTCTAAAAAGGATATTAAGAATAATGAAAACATCCATAATTTAAACTATCAAGAAGAAAAAGAACCAATGGGCGCTGTCGACATATTATTAACAATAATATTGGTCATAGTTATTCTGGTTGTAGTTTATTACTTAATTTACTTGTTCTTCTTACATGCAAGTTATCCTACATTCACAGATGCAATATTTGGACTTACAAATCCACAGAATGTTATTAATAACATCTTAACCAAAACTGGTTAAAATAATGAAATATTTTCATTATTTATTTTTTGATTGAATCTTTCCAAACACTCTTCATTTTTATATCCTAAAATCCGAATATTGGATGGATAACCATCGATATATTCGGAAATCTTACTTTTTTTAATCGGATTTTCTAAAATACTTATTACACGCTGTTTAAAATGTGTGGAAAACCCAAAAAGTATTGATTCTTTTAATTCATCAACACTATTGAAAGGTCCATTATCAATTATATTCCGAGCTAATTTATCATTAAATAGATTTAAACTAGATAATTCTTCAAAATCATAATTATTAGCAGTATTTAAAATAGAATCTTCATCACGAATACCATAAATAATAGAATCCTCTTTAATAGATTTTTTCAATACTTCAACAGTTTTTTGAGGCATCATATCTAAGACATTACTGAAATTATCTTCAACAATACTCTGCCTTATCAATGTACCACTAACACCTCCAATTCTTTCAACAAAAAGGAATTTGTCTTTGAAATCAAACCCTATTTTTGATAAAGAATTAGCAAAAGAAGCTATTACGTAATTATCTTCCTCAAGTTTATCCCTTAAAAGAATTTCACCAGTGGTCTTGTCAACTATTTTATAAGGTTTTGGAGCCACATGATGACCCATATTAACTCTCTTTAAGATTTCATCAAATCCATCAACTTTTTTATAACCCCTCGGAATATAAGATGTATTCAATGCCTTAAACATTTTACAAAGACATAAAGAATATTGCCCAGAACCCATAATTCCCATAGGAGGACCTTCAACAACAATATCTGCACCTACAGAAATTGCGATTTCTGCTCTCAATTCCCTTGGAAGTATATATGGAATACCTCTACCACTTCTCTCAAATAAGCCCGGTACAATAGCAACAAATAACGAGTCAGGAAAATGATTTTTAGCAGTTTTCATACAATGAAAATGACCATTATGCAACGGATTGTATTCAGTGAAATCGGCAACCAGGTCAATGTCGGAAGTCGTATCCGAAATAATATATTCACTATCTAAATCTTTGTTAAATAATTCCATATCCCTTTTTAGAATAGATGAAACTTGAGACATATATTAAGATATACATATTAAATTAAAAAAAACTTATGTTTTAAAAAATATAAATCTATATAATAATTCAAACATAAGGAGTTAAAACATGGATTTAGTAATAAAAAATTGCAGATTAGTTGATAAGGCAGGAGAATATTTCATAAAAGTTAATGATGGAAAAATTACAGACATCTCCAAAACACCTATTGAAGCAAGTGAAAGTATTGACATTAAAAATAATTTTATTCTCCCAGGTTTTATTGACCCGCATATACACTTTAGAGATCCAGGTTTAACTCAAAAAGAAAATTTTAAAACTGGCAGTTTAAGTGCTGCAAACGGAGGATTCACAACAGTGTTTGACATGCCCAATACCGTCCCAAAAACAAATACCTATAAAGCACTTAAAGAAAAAATCAAAATAGCGGAATCCAAATCAGTGGTTAATTTTGAATTGCTAGCTGGAACAAACACCCTGGAAGAAATGAAAAAAATGATGGAATTGAAGCCAATTGCATTCAAAATATTTATGGATTTGGAAAGTGACGAAAGTCTAGAAAATAATTTTCACAATCTCTCTATTTTAAGAGATGAAACCAATTATAATGGAATTGTATCAACACATTGTGAAAAAAAATCCATTGTTGAAACTGAAACTTCAAAATTAAAGGAAAAAGACGAAAATAAGGCAATTGATTACAGTTATGCTAGGCCTGCAAAATCTGAAGACGAATCTGTAAAGCAAGCTATTGAACTTGCAAGAGCAAATAATTTATCTTTGCATATCTGCCATTTAAGTTCAAGGAAATCATTAAACTTTGCAAAAAATGCAAGTAAAATACAAGCAGTAAGTTGGGAATTTACACCACACCATTTATTACTTGACAATACTGCATACAATATATATGACACATTCATAAAAACTAATCCCCCACTCAGAGAAAAACAAGACAGCATAAACATTAATGATATAGATGAAAATTCAATAATTGGAACAGACCATGCACCACATACAATGGAAGATAAGCAAAAAGGAGTTTGGAATTCATCACCAGGCATACCAAACTTGGAAACAGTTGTTCCATTACTTTTAACAGAAGTCAATAAAGGAAATATAAATTTAAAAATCATACCAAAAATATTTTCACAAAATGCTTCAAAAGTATATCAACTTGAAAACAAAGGTGAAATAAGCATTGGAAAAGATGCTGATTTTACAGTAATTGATTTAAAAAGAGAAGGCATTTTCAATATTGAAGAATTTGAAACAAAAGCAGAATATTCTCCATTTGATGGTATGAAGTATATTGGAATGCCAGTAATGACAATAGTTAATGGAAAAGCAGTAATGGATAAATTATAACTAATTTTAAAAAAAAGAAAAATAAAAAGGTGTGTTTTCACACCTATTTATAACATAATGCGTCTTCAGGACATGCTTCCATACATTGACCACATAAAGTACAGAATCCTGCAATTGGTAATTTAGGATCTTCTGTTTTGTGGAGCATATCGTATGGACATGCTTCGATACAGTCACCACATTGGTCACATTTAGATGGGTTGAATAAGATTCTGTCTCTAAGTACAGCTTCTCCATCAATAGTGATTTCGTATTTTTCAACTTTTAATGCATCGTTGGAACATACTGAAGCACAAGCTCCACATCTAATACAACTAGTGAATGATGGTTCCGCATCAGTTTCTACTAAAGCAGGGCAGGACATACCAGTTTTGGTAACTACACGAATTGCTTGAGTAGGACATTTGTTAGCACATGCACCAATGAAATCACATTTTTCTACATCTCTTCCGATACCTTCTGCATCAACAGGTGCACCTTCACCCCATTCTACATCAATATCTAATGCATCAACAGGACAAAGTTTTACACATAAACCACATGCAGCACATACACTAGGGATTGCAACAGTTAAACTAGCACTGTTAGCAGCAATGAAATCACCAGGACATGCTTCTACACAAGTGTTACATCCGATACATTTAGCGGAATCAAAAGTGAAAGATTGGATTTCTTTAGAACGTTTGACTGGTACTTTTTCAGCAATGAATATTGCATTCCAAGGACAGGTTTGAGAACATAAACCACATCTAATACAGTCATCATTTACAGTAACAGGACTTCCAACTTCTTCAAGAGTGATTGCATTTACAGGACAAGGATCTACACAAGTTCCACATCCAACACAATCTTTGATGTAAACAGGACCTTTTCCTTTGAGATCTAACTCATATTCAGCAGGTTCTTTGACACCAGGAATTCCAATTACATCAACTGGGCAAATGTCAACACATTTTTGACACATTACACAGAAACCTTCAACTTCTTTTAATTTTTCACCAGTAACTTTAATTGTTTCTTGTGGGCAAACTTCTTCACATTTACCACAGGAGTCACATAAAATAGAGTTGAATACTAATCTTGCTTGAGTTACTCCTTCAGCGATTTCGTATTCTTCTACTTTTAATGCACCTTGTGGACAAACGTCTGCACATTTTGGTTCTTCACCACAAGTATCACAGTGAATAATAGAGTCAGGTGTTACCTCAATAGCTGATGTAGGACAAGTTCCTTCACAAGCACCACATTTTATACAGCCATCTTCATTAAATACTATCATTTATAAAAACCCCCTTAAATTTAGAATTTTTTAATGAGGTTTCCTTCACTGTCTACAATATCTACTTCAGCTAATCTCATTTGGCTATCCATTGTGTGGGTAGCACAAGATAAACATGGGTCGTAAGCTCTGATAACCATTTCCATTAAGTTGAAAATGCTGTCATCTACTTCTACACCAGGTTTGATGTAATCTTTAGCTACTTGGTGAATACCCATTTCCATAGCTGGGTTGTTTTGGATAGTTGCTACAACAATGTTAGCTTTGGAAGTTAAACCATTTTCATCGGATTCGTAGTGGTGGATTAAAGTACCACGAGGAGCTTCTACAATACCTACACCTTCACCAGCAGTTCTTTCTAATTCATCAGGGAATTTTTTACCGGATAAATCTTCTTCTAATGCTGCAGCAGCACATTCAGCAGATGCTAATAATTCAATGAGTCTAGCATAGTTGAATAATAATGGTGCTTGAGCATATCCGAAAGCATCACGGAAAGCTTTAAGAGCTTCTTGTGCGAGAGGTGCTTCTTTAGGCATTTGGTCACAAACATTAATCCTAGATAATGGTGCAACTCTGTAAATACCTTCTGGGTATCCTAATTCTTTAATGTAAGGGAATTTTAACCAGGAGTAAGGTTTTACGTGTTCAGCAACAATGTCGGTGTACTCTTCGTTTTTGTATTCGAGAAGGTCACTACCATCTTTGTCTTTGATTCTGACTTTACCATTATATACATCCCAAGTTCCATCTTCTTTAACGAGACCACAGTGTCTGGTGTCACCGAAGTTACCTAATGAGGAAACTAAATCGATTTTTTCTTCAAATATTGGAATAGCTAAATCGAGAGTAGCTTGTGCTAATTCTACGTTTTGTTTAGCTCTTTCAAGTAAATCTTTTTGAGTATCAGCATCTAATTCGGTAGAAATACCACCAGGAGTGGATGAGGTAGGGTGAATAGGACGACCACCTATTTTTCTAACCATTTCTAAACCGTTTCTTCTGATGTTAATTGCTTGGAGTGCAATTTCAGGCATGTCTTTAATTACTTGGAAAACATTTCTAGTTTTTCTGGTTCCGTTAGGAATGATTAAATCTGGTGCTGCTAAGAAGTAGAAGTGAAGCGCGTGGGAGTGCATGTATGAACCCCAGTTCATAATTTCTCTCATTCTGTATGCAGTAGGTAAGATTTCTTCATCTTTGAAACCGAAAATTTGGTCAACTGCTTTTGCAGCTGCTAAGTGGTGTTGTACATCACAAATACCACAAATTCTAGGTACAAGTCTTGGTAATTCTTCAACAGGACGACCAGTTAAGAATTTTTCAAAACCTCTGAATTCCATAACATGTAATCTTGTTTCTTCAACATTTCCCGCATCGTCGAGATGTACGGTAATTTTTGCGTGTCCTTCAATACGAGTGACAGGTTCCATAGTAAGCTTAACCATTTTATTCTCCTCCTTTCTGCATTTTCATTGGTACTAAAGCAGCAGGTAATGTGTAACTGTAGAAAGTACCTACAATATCATCTAATTGATCAGCTACAGTTTCAGGATCAACTGTTTTATCTTCATTTACACCGTAGTCAGATGCAATAGCACTGATCATTTTTGCTCCTTGGTCTAATACTTTAGCAGTAGGACCGTAACATCCTCTACATGGGATACCAATGGAAGGACATTCTGCTCCACATAAGGATACGGTTGCAGGACCCATACATACTAAACCTTGGGTAATTAAACATAAATCAGGTTCAGGAGCGCCTAATTCAAATTGTCTTTTAATAAAGTCCATTGCTAAACCAGCAGGTGGTTTTTCTCTAGGACATACTTCACAAAGGTTAGTTGAAGGTAATTCGATTGTTTCTCCTCTTAATAATGTTAAAATAGCTTCTGCTACAACATCTGAACGAGGTGGGCAACCTGGAATCATTAAGTCAATATCCATACATTCACTTAAAGGTCTTACTCTGCTTTCGAGATGAGGTACATCTTCGTGAGGAATAATTCCTTCAGGGTTTACAGTGGATACAGAGTTAATGTATGCTTCTTCTTCTAATTCTTCTACAGTCCATAAGTTTCCGAGACCTGGAATACCACCGTAGCAAGAACAAGTTCCGTAACAAATTACCATGTTAGCTTTTTCATTTAACATTTCAGCTAATTCTCTGTTTTCATCGTTTCTGATTCCACCTTCTACAATAATAATGTCTAACTCAGGTACTTCATCATATTTAGTATCCATGAGTACAGGGGAAAATTCAAAATCAGCGAATTCCATTACATCAATTAAAGATTCGTGGAAATCCGCAATGGATAAGTGGCAACCGGAACATCCGCCTAACCACATAGTTCCTATTTTAACTTTATCTGCCATATTAAACTCCTCCAATTTATCTTTCAGCATCTAATTGTTCTTTTAATGGAGCTGGACCTAATTCTTTAATTCTGCTAACCATCATTTTAACAGCTTGAGAGAATTTTTCACCTTCGGATGCGGAAATCCAGTCGTGGTGAACTCTTTCTTTTCCAATTCCCATATCTTCGACTAATTTATAAATTAATCTCATTCTACGATCTAATTTGTAGTTTCCAGCATCATAGTGGCAGTCACCCATGTGACATCCAGCTACAAATACCCCGTCAGCACCTTCTTGGAATGCTTTTAAAACAAATTGTGGGTCAATTCTTCCAGAACACATTACACGAATAACTCTAATATTCGGTGGGTATTGCATCCTTGCAGTACCTGCTGTGTCTGCTCCTCCATAGGAACACCAGTTGCAACAAAACATTACAATTTTTACATCATCAGCCATAGAGTTTCTCCTCCTCTATAAAATATTTTTTACCAATTTTGAAAAACTTCTGTTTCTCAAAACCAATTTTAAAGTTTTTTAAAAAATTTTAAAATCTTTTTTTTAAGGAATACAAGTTTAGGTATGCCTTAAAATCACAATTTATGTACGTAATGAGCTAGCTCAGCATAACATTATGTACTGATTAATATATTTCATTAATAATTAATATAAAGGTTACTTAGAAAAATAAGCCAAAAAGTTTAAATACTATAAAACAAAATTTCAAAAATAAAAAGAATTAGACTAAAAAAAGAAAAATTAGATGGAATTACATTCCATCAAGACTCATATCAATCATATTTTGAGTTTGCTGAGCTAATTCATCAGGAAGACCAGTGATATCCATATTTAAGAATCCTCTAACAATCATGGATTCAGCATCTTCTTCATCAATACCCCTAGAAGTTAAATAATTAATCTCATCTTCAGATATTTTACCAACAGCAGCCTCATGAGACATTTCAAGATTTGCAGAACTAGCTTCAAGCTCAGGAACCGCATAAATAAAACTATCATCAGATAATACTAATCCATGACATTCCAAATGACCTTTAACATCAGGTACAGTACCGGCCAAGTGCCCTCTAGCATAGATTTTAGATTCATCCTGAGCAACCGCCCTAGAAATAACTTCCCCACGAGCACCTTCAGCATTTAATAGAACTCTTGATCCCACATCAATAATGGAATCTTTTTTACCACCCTGAATACTTTGGAAAATAGCTCTTGAATTTTTTCCATTACAATAAGCTGTAGGGAAAGATTGAATAGTACTTACTGGACTAGTTAAAATATAATTATTAATGTAAGTTGAGTTATCGCCCAATTTAATTCCAGTTCTTGGACGTACTTCAACTTCTTCAGCCCAATTATGAACCATTGTAAATGTGATTTTGGAACCTGGTTTTAAATACATTTCAGAAACACCAACGTGCATCGCAGATGATATGTCATCACCAGTTGCACAACCTGTAATCAAGTGCAATTCTGAGTTTTCTTCAGCAATAATAACATTGTGTGCAGTTTGCATAATATCAGTATCACTAATAAACATACAAGCTTGAACAGGCATTACTTCTTTAGTTCCAGGCAATGACCTTACAAAATAACCACTTTTAATACCATCTTTTTCTTCACGAAGTGCAGTTTTAGCAGTGTATTTATCCGCATCAGGTTTAACAACATTCCAAAGGTAATCTTCAACCCAGCTATATTTATCCAATGCCACACCAATATTCATTACTTCAATTGAATCAGATATGGAGTTATTAGTAAAAATATTACTTTGGTCAACTTGTAAAAATGAACCTGATCTGTTCTTTTCATCAGTATCCACACCTACTTTTAAAAGATCTTTTTTAGTTTGATTGTTTAAATCATCCAAATCATCAATCATATCTAAAGCATTAACTGTTTCATCAGTGAAATTTTCAATAGTAATATCTGCACCTAAAGGTGCTTTTTTATCTTTAGCTTTTTCAGCATCACTATAAACATTGCGCACACTCAACACATCCATTAAAACCATTTTTCCTAATATCTTCTAAAATTTCAGTTGGATTTCCAGAACAGGAAATAACACCATTCATTAAAACATGAGCTTTATCAGCATTAACAAAGTTTAAAATATAACCTAAGTGAGTGATTAAAAGTCCACTTCTCTTTCTAGCACCATGTTTTTTATCTTTATCCAATAAAGTTCCAATTTCTGAAGCCAGTAACTCCACATTTTCAATATCCACACCTGAATCAGGTTCATCAAACATAGTGAAATCAGGCATTTGAGCAAGCAACTGTAAAATTTCAGAACGTTTTACTTCTCCACCAGAAAATCCAAGATTTACATCTCTTTCTAAAAATTCATCACTAAATTTAAGTTTTTTGGCTAATTCCTTCATTCTTGGATTCAAATCTTCATTGACATCTTGATGAGATTCAATTTTTAATAAATCTCCCACAGATACTCCTCTAATTGCAGGAGGTGTTTGGAAACTAACTCCAATACCTAATTTAACTCTTTCTGCAGTAGAAAGGTTTGTAATATCCTGACCTTTGAATTTAATTGAACCATTAACTACATTATAATTTGGAAAACCCAATATTGTTAAAAATAATGTACTTTTTCCAGCACCATTTGGCCCTAAAAGAACGTGAGTTTCTCCTTCAGCAATTGAAAGGTTAATATCTTTCAAAACCCTTTTTCCAGCTACTTCAACAGCTAAATTTTCAATTTCAAGCAACATATAATCACCTTTAAAAAATAAATATGAATTTGTTATACTAATATAACTTTAATTTACTAAATATAAATACTTAACAGTATATATAAAAAAAATATCAACAAAATAAAAATGAATAAATAAAAAAAATAGGATAACTGAATTATTCAGTTACAATAATAAATTCGCCGACTTTTTCAACTTTAGCAAAAGGAACTAACAATAAGTCGCCATTTCTTTTAGCACCTTTTACATGAATATTACGATCACTTTCTACTCTAATAGCGATATCAACAATTTTACCAGTTTTTTCGTTGATAATTAATTCATCCAAGACTCCAAGGATACGTGCATTATTGGTAGCTACTTGATAATTTTTAATTTCACTCCATAGTTTTTCTTCTCTTTTTGGAATTTGTTTATTTTCCATTGAATCACCTGATAAAAATTAAATTTAGTTATATAAATATTTAACTTCATTATATTTAAACATAATATTCATTGTATAATTTTTCGGCAACTTTGCTATCTGGAATTGTATTAATATTTAATGCCAACTCAACTTTTGGAATAACCAACTGTTCTTCCTCTTGAACAATATTAATGCTTCTTAAAACATTTAATCCGGAAGGAACATTACCATTGAACTCATAAGAATATTCAAGACCCAAATTTTCAAAAATCTCTACTGGAACTAAAATGGACAATGCATCCTTATTGGAACTTAAATAATACTTCAAAACATAATCAATAGTTTCAGTGGATATAAATGGTAAATCTGCATTTATAAAAAGTAAAATATCATCACAAGACTGTTTTTCAAAATATTCCAAAATAAAAGACAAATCCGTCAAATAGTCATCACCAGAAGTATCCAAAATTTGAAAGTCACCATCTATCGAATTCAAATAATCAATAGTTTTGGTCGTGTTAGGACTGACAGCAATAACCAATTTATCGATTAATTTAGAGTGATTTACATTATCAATGACATATTTAATTAAAGGTTTATCATGTAATTTGAAAAGAGGCTTTTCACAAGGAACTTTCAGTCTGGTTCCTCTACCTCCCGCCATCAAAATTGCATAAATCATGACAAACCACATTAAAATTTAAGCGAATTTACCGCCTGCCATTTTCATACGATCTTTAAGAATACATCTTCCACCTTGTTTTCCACCAATAGGAACTTTAGGAGTACCCATTGAATTCATACAACGAGCCATAATAGCGGAACCTAATGCAAGACCATCTTCTACAAAAACGACATTTTCAAATTTATCCTGAACAGCTTCCAAAATAAGCTCAGGTTTGCGTCCAGTAATACCTGCCCTACCAGTGATACCTAAAGCAGAACCCGGAACAATAACATTTTCCTTGAACGCAACATCTAAAACTCTTTTAACAATATTAGTACTTACATAATCCAAAGTTGAAAGTAAAGTTGGAAGGCCATCAGCATCATAGAATTGAGCACCCAGTTCCATTAATTCAGGAAGTTTATCACCATTAAATCCAACATCACAACCAATTAAAGTAGTGCCCGCTTTTTCTGCAGCCTCAGGATTGACTGGAACAGTTCCAAATCTTTCAACATCCATTGGAACTTTAGTGATATTAATTAATTTATGAGCTTCCAAAGCATTAGCCTCAGCTTTTTTACGATCAGCCTTTTTGATTGCCTTTTCATCATATAAATCCAAAGCTGCTCCATTTTTCTTATCAATCATTCCAGAACCTCTTGCAAGTGAATCACTTACAACACCCGCAAGACCTAAAAAGTTACCAACAGTATTAGCATAAGGTTCATTATCATTAACAATACGTCCTGCCAATGTGGAACCGAAGTCTAGAGAAACACAAGGATTTCTGTAATCCACATCAGTCCATTTAGCACCTAATTTAATTCCAGCTGTTACAAGTTCCCCTTCCATTTCATTTGCAACAGTTTCTTTACCTTCTGGAGGAACTACACTAACAACAGCTCCATCAAATAAAATATTTTCTAAAAGAGAATGTTTTTGTAGCCTTTCTGGAAGTTGAGAAATACTCATTGCCGGAGACATCTTACGTGGAGGTATGTCAGCTTCAAGACAACCATCAGCAAGAGCAATAATTAATTGACCCGCTTCTTCAGCAGTGGCAAAACCAGCAGTTACACCTGTAGATCTTACTACAAAATCCAAATCCTCATCTTTATCAACATGACATTTTCTAAGAGATTCCAAAACAGTATCTCTAATAAGTTCAGTGACGGCCTCTTTAGAAAGTTCAATACCCCAAACAGTTTTACCGAAAACTTCTTCTGAAGGTTTAGGAGGTCTGATATCCCTAGTCATTTTAACAGTTTTATTTAACAAATAAGATTCACTAGTGTTTAAATTAGTAGCCATTACAATGGATTTAGTAGTGGTATTTCCCAATTCAACAGAAGCAGTTACATAAAAAGTATCTGGCTTTTGAACAGCACCAGGACTTGCAGGGCCTGCTCTTTGAGCTTTTAAAGTAGCTAAATTACCTTCTTTAGAATGAGCAATTATAGGTTTAGGACCTTTATTAAAAATTTTACTTAAAAAAGACATTATCAATCTCTCCAAAATATAAAGTTAATTAATAATCTCTTTTTAAGATAATATAAATTTTATTAAAAAATTCTTAAAAATTAGTTGAAATCAATTGAAAAAAAGTAAAATTAATATAAAAAAAAGATTAGATGAAATAAATCATCTAATCGGGACCCTTTTTGTTTATAATAATTTGTTAATTGGGTGTTCTTCTACAGGTTCAGTACCGATATCTTTTGCTGCTTCAGCAATCATAATATCAGCCATACCACAAGCAGGGAAAGCAAGTTTTGCGTTTTCGATAGGTCCAAAGAGAACGAAGTCTCCTCCAGCCATTTGTTGAACAATGTTAGAACCTATATCACAAACAGGCCATGCTTCTTTGTGTTCTTTTTTGTATCCTCTTAACCAGTCCCATGCGGATGGAACGTTGTGGATACCAGAACCTACTGGGTATCCCCATTTAGATTTTACAGCGAAAGAAGTTCTTACTGCAGGACCAGCACCTTGACCTAATGGAGTAACTGCTACATCCATCCATGGTTTAGTAATTCCACATTCATCAGCCATTTCGAGAATACCTTGGTCAATTACAGATCCACCAGTTTCCCAAATTTCGATTTTTCCTTCTACACCAGGAGTCATTGGGTTGAAACCTAAGAGAATGGATGCATCGATGTCTGAGTTTTTAACTGCTTCAATTTCACCAGGTTCTGCTGCCATACTTATAGAGTTGTAAACAGCTCTTTCACATAAACCTACATCTTGAACATATTCTACACCTGCAATTTTTGCAGCAGCTGCGGTTGAATCTATAAGGAAAGGTTTGTCACAGATGTCACCAACAAATTCTAAGTATTTTACCATTGCTTCAGGAGTAGCACCGAAAGTTTGTACAACACAAGGGTTTCCTGTTACATCGGACATTTCTTCCATAGTTTTAATTCTTTCTTCAGCAGCATCTTTATCAAAGATACCTTCTTTTTCATCACTAATAATATTGTGTCCGCCGTAGAAGATAGTTCCTGCTAAAACAGTAGGATATTCACCAGGTTGTCCTCCCATTTTTACTCCAGCAATATCTACGACGAGTTGTTCTTTCTCAAATCTAAACATAAGTATAAACCTCCTATAATAAGGTTGACAACATTGTAGTTACTCCGAATTTAATAGCTACAATTAAAATCATTAATCCAATTATAATACCATATAATATTCCAACATCTCTACCAGTTTGTTGGCCTAAACGTTGATAATATTCTCCAACAGTGAAATCAACTTTTTCTTCTGCTTCATTTAATCTTGAAATAGCATTATTGACATCATCAGTTGAAACCATTACTTGAGGTATTGAATTTTCATCACTCATAAATAAACACCTCTAAAATCCTGCTAATTTTGCAATTAAAGGAATAATTACGATTAAAAGTACTGCAATACAAGCACCATAAGCAAAACCTTTAAATCTGGTTGCAAGTAAACCAGCAAATAATTTACCTTCTCTTGCAAGGAGTTTTGAACTGTATTCAGCATCATCAGCTGCAGTTTTCATTCCATTTATATTTGGTTTGTTTGAAATTTGTACCATAATCTATCCCCCTAGAATAACAAGAATAAAGTTCCAATAATTAAGGTAAATGCTAATCCAATCATGATACCTTGGACTTTACCAGCATAATTACCAGCCATATTTCTTTGAACAGCACCGACCATATCGATTTTTGTGTTAATATCCCTAATTCTTGATTCGATAAGAGCAGTTTCAGCAGAAACAACTTTAATTGCTTCTCCTTCTTCTTCCTCTCCGTCGTCTTCGTCAACAGAAATGACCATTGCTTCTTCTTCGAAAGCACCTGGATCTTTTTCTACACATTCATTAATTTTTGATTGAATTGCTCCAATATCTTCTGTGTCAATTAAGTCAACAATTTCTAATTGTTGTTGGAATCTTTCAACACCATCTAAAGGAACATTTTCAACAAACGGAATAGCACCAGTTGCGCCTATAATTTTCTTTTTATCAGGATCTGCACCATTTTCGTGTAAAGCTTTAAAACTTTGACCTGTAATGTGTCCTTGTACTTCAGCACCAGCTAATATTAAGAAACGAATATTAGGGTTTGAAATAATGTTTGCTACAACTTTTTCTATTCCTAAGTTTTCTGTTTTACATGGACCTGCAATTGCTGCTCCAGAAAGTTCAGCTTCAATGTGAGAAGCTAATGTTGTTACTGCAACTGGGCTTTCAGGATCACCGACAATGTAGTCTCCACTAATAACCGGCCAGCCATCTGCAGGAGCTTTTTTATCAGCCATCTATAAAACCCCCATCACTTGTAAGATTGGTAATGCAGCAAATATAATGAATGTAGCTAATAAGAAACCATATACCATGTTAGTTAATAATCCTGCAGTAACATAAGAACCTTCCCTTCCAGGGTAAGATCCAACAGGACTTGTATATGGGTCTAATGAAGCCATTAATTCATCAGCAGCCAATTCGACTTTTGCTACTTGTTCGTCTACTTCATCCATAGATAGGAGAACAATTCCTGAACCTAAAGATGATCCGATAACCCCAGTTGAAGGGTCTAATGCGAAATTCATTTCAGGTACTACCTGAATCATAGGTAACATTTGAGCCATACTTAATTCCTCCTAATCTAATTTTCTACTTTAGGCCATAAACCAGCCCATTTGGTTGAAGCTGCATCATTACATGAAGCTAATACGAATGCTCTGAATGAAATAATCCAACCAATTAAACCTACTATAAATACAATGAACCAACCAAATCCACCTGAAGTTACAGATAAAAGACCAACGAGAGTCATTGATAAGAATGCGGTTGATAATGCACATTTTAAAGTTCTTAATTGATCTTCGTTAGGCCCTAAACATGCGTTGAATGGATGTTGGATAGCCATAGTACATAAGATAAATAATACTGCAATGAAACCAGTAGCAACAACGTGTTCGTAAACAGCAGCCATGTTATATGTACCTGCAATTGCAACAGAGAATGCGAGAATTGATAAGGTTGCTGCACCTGCAATTTCAATAGTACATTGAAGCATAATAGGTATTTTCATTCCTACAATTTTAGTTGCGACTATTGCAATAATAGCACCAATAATAATAGCAATAACAAGAGCTGCAATTGGTCCAATAATAGCCATTTTTAAAATAGTTGCTAAACTAATACCTGCTAAAGCAGAGATAACACCAACAGATAAAGACATGTAACCAATAGATGGTACACCAGTACCTAATCCGTAACTAGCTACTCTACGAATAGCATCTGCTCCCCATACAATTGCACAAACAGCACCAAGACCTGCAATAACAGATCCTAAATCACCTAAGAATCCAGCGAGATAAATAGCAATCAATGCACCAACAATACCTACAGCCAATAACATTGTTGAGCTTACTGCACCTGCAGCTGCACCATCAGCACTTCCACCAGCAGACATTTTAAATACCTCCAGTTAAAATAATACAAAAGATTCCGACAACGATAGATGCGATAGCAC
>NZ_CAMHFP010000017.1 GCF_946184425.1 uncultured Methanobrevibacter sp.
ACAGCGATGTTTAATTCATCTGCTTTTTCAATCATTACATCTACGGTTTTTTTAGCTTCTACATTTACACTTACCATAGTTTAACCTCATATTAATATTAACTTAAATAATTAAGTCATTAATTAAAAATTTATTACTATTATTATTTATATTTGCCTAAATGAGTTTAATAACTATACAACACAATATCAGTACCTATCAAAATGAACTTTAGACTCATCATATCTAAGCTTAACTTTACCTTCACTTTGAGGATAACCTACACAGATTACTGAAAATGGAATGCAATAGTCAGGAATGTTTAAAAACTTCTTTAACTTCAATACTCTATCTTCGATTGGATGAAAACCTAACCAAACGGCACCGAGTCCTTCATGAGTTGCCTGAAGCAAAATATTTTCATTACAAGCACCCAAATCCTGCTCAATCATTCCGTGAACTTTGGATTCATTGAGATTTCCCAATGTAATTATCAGATGTGATGCATAACGTGCAGGAGTTGCAAACTGATGCATATTTGAAATAGCTTCCTTATCTTCTTTTTTTGACACAACTACAAACTCCCATGGCTGAGCATTGCATGCCGAAGGCGCCTGCATACCTGCCTTTAGCAAGTTTTCAATCTTTTCGTCAGTTACCTTTTCATCAGTGAATCTGCGAACTGAATGTCTTTTAAATATTAAACTCATTTAATCACCAAATAATTCTTCAATTTCTTCCCTTACATAGGGATAATCATTACTGTCTGTTAAAACCTGAATCTGATCAGAATATTGTATATTGAAATCTTCAGTTGGAATAATATACTTACCGTTTCTGATTACAGACACTACAATTGCATTTTTAGGAAATGGAATATCCTTAATTTTAAAATTAATATAATTGCAACCTAGAGGCACAATATATTCTGATAAAACATGTTTTGATGGTTTTTTTACATACTCCCTATTTTTCTTTAAAAGCAATCTGTCATATAATGACTCATAAATTGGTTCATTGCCTAAAAGTGTCGGAACAACATAAGCAATTAAAGATACAATGACCATTGCAACCAGAGAGCTTGTTGAACCGCTCATCTCAGCCAAAAGAACAATACCAGTAATTGGAGACCTTACAGTTGATGCGAAAAATCCTGCCATTGATATTACGATAAATCTATAAATCAAGTCATGTTCCAATCCAAATGCCGGTACGACAATACTTCCAAATACAGCGCCAATATAAGCACCCAATACTAAAATTGGTAAAAATATTCCTCCAGGCGCACCAGATGAGAATGAAAACATGGAAAAGACATATTTTAAAACCAATAATAATACTAAAACGCCCAAAGATGGAACAGCTACACCTAGCATATCCATCATAAAGTGCCCACCATCACTAATATCCGGAATAGTTAGTGCTACAACACCAGATATCATGAAAACCAATACGAATTTAAGCCATGACGGAATTTTAAGACTGTTTACCAAATCGCTAGACTTAATCATTCCAACATTATATATGTAACCTAAAAAACCAATTATAAGACCTAAAACAATTAAAATCCAATATGATTCAAGAGGAATGTCATATATTGGAAATGATAAAATTGTGGCCTGTCCGAATATTATTTTTGAAACAAAATCAGCCACAATTGCAGAAACAAGTGCAATGAAAATCAATGTCTTATCAAAACCATGATTGATTTCTTCAAAAACAAAAATAACCCCTGCAAGCGGAGCATTGAATGCAGCAGTAATACCTACAGCCGAACCAACTAAAATCAATCTCAATTCATCAGTTTTTGAACCCTTGAATAATTTCGCAATACCCTTTCCGGCCATACCCCCAATTTGAACTGACGGACCTTCAGGACCTAAAGATAACCCTCCAAGAGCTGTTAAAACACCTGAAACTATCTTTGAAAACAATACTTTTGCCCAATTGGCTTCCATATGCCCTTTTACTTCAGCATATATTTGGGGTATTCCACTTCCTGCCGAATCCACTTCCCATTTGGTCAGATAATCTATTAAAATACCCATAATAGCAAGAGCAATGAAAAAAAGAATAATGTACAATACATTTCCATGTATAATACCTAAGTAGTCTCTTAAAACATGTTCGGAACCTGCAAGTAAAAATCTGTATAAACAAACCATCAATCCGGCAAATATACCCACCATTGCTCCTTGAACGGTTAATCTGAAGATATATTTGGGATTTTCACTTACTGATTTTAATGTTTTTTCAAGAGCCTTCATTATTAATTAATTTAATTTAAATCATATAAATTTTTTTCATAATCCATTATGAAAAAACGAATATTTTTCCTGCCTTTTGTGTATACTTCATGACCCTCCGCTTCAAGCATTTTCCTTTGATATTCAATACCTCCAGGATATTTAGGGTTTATCTGACCATCACTTTTAAGGCATCTCCAAAATGGAATTCTGTTATTTTTTCTTTCACAACTTGCCTGGGCGGCCAAATTGATAAATATACCTGCAGTCATCGGACATGTGAAATCAGCATCATACCTTTTTGCCAGAAATTCTCTGATTTCCTTAATGGTCAACAGTTTTCCTTTAGGGATTTTAGAGATAATATCATTATACTCCAAAGGAGGAGCTATCAGCATATTTTTTCCACCGTAACGCTGAACAACTCTATCGTTTTCTATCACAACTATTTTCGGCATATCCTTAGAGTCTTGTAATTTTTCATTGAATGATTTGCGAACCATAGTATCACCACAATTTGATGTAAACAATTCTTTGAACCTCAAAAGTTAAATACATTACGAATATTCAAACAGTTCGAACATGTCTTGATAAACTATAATACGCAATTCCTTAATCTGTCCAAAAATGAATTATAATCTAATCATGATGATTTTTATCAAAAATCGATTTACATGAATCTGTCAGTTACTATATTTATGAAAGATAAACCCAATATTGATATTTATATAACAACCGATTCAAAAACCTATGAAATTATTGTCGGTCATTTTTTTAATAACTGCAAATTCTCTTTCAAAATTGAATAAATATTTTCTGCACCAATAATCTCCTCCTCAGGCATCTGCCAATTTGAAGGATATAAAATAAATGATTCAGATTGACTTCCACCTATTCCGCCATGACTTCCAATCAACTCTTCAAAGGCGCAAACTTCATCTTTTTCAGGATCATAAAAACTATTTACCAAAATATCAGGAAGATGATTAAAACTGCAGTGTCTTTTTATCTTTTCAGCTGCATTTTCCCCATAGTTTTTAAGAGGATTTTCACCTTCAATTTTATCAATATCAAGGAAATATTTACCATCTTTACTTAAAACTAAATTACCATGCTTTTCTGAATAGACTACTATAAAACCTATATATTCATTATCAAGGATTCCCGGAATAAAATTCGGGAATAAATCCATTAATTCCTCATAAGTTAATCTGTAATCCCATTGAGTTAAATAAATAAGTGCGAGATTGCCTGATGCAAGTACAGTTACCTGAGATTCTATACATTCATCATCCTCTTCTTTTTCATTTTTTTGTGAAAAAGGATTGAAAACATCAGTGTGGTGCTCTTCCCTTGATGAGAGATTAGCGTAAACTGACATGTCCTCCGGAAGCAATGATATAATGAATTCTTCAAAAGTCATCCCGTATCTCTGTGTAAAGGTAGCTCCTTTACTTTGCCCATGATCGGACTGGATGACAAATTGATATTCCCTTGAAGCATACCTGCTTCCTTCCATTAACCGTTTGATATGTTTATCGATTAAACTAAGGGCATAGAATGAATCTTCATCTTCAACACCAGAATGATGTGCAATTTCATCATATCCCAAATATGTGGAGTATGCAATATCAACATCTCCAACCATCACATCTCCCAGCAATGTTGAAGTATTCACCTCACTAATAAAAACATTTGTACCAACTCTGATAGAAGCATACTTAAAATCCCTATCAATCCTTGGTTGAATATCTTCAGATTCATGCTTTCTTTGTGAACGGAGCTCTTTAAATAAATCCAGTAATCCCAATATTGCTATACGTGCAGTATAACTGGGACTTGAATATAAGGAAAACCATGCAGTATTATAAATTTTTTTAAAGTTTCTGAATTTACTTGATGTTAAAATAACATCTTCACTGTCCCCAGAAAACAGATTTGAACGGCTGGCCCCATCATTTGCAAGCAAACCGTTTCCATCCGAAATTCTCTTTTCCAATATTTCAATGTCTTTTAAGGAAGAGCATTGGACAATTTTATTATTATTTTCTTTTTCAACCCATCTGAAAGCCACTATATCATGGTTATTTCCATGTAAAATTCCGGCCTGACTTGCTCCAGTCTGAGAAGATAAATCAGTAATCCACGGTTTAAGACTATGAGTTTTTGATTCAATTAGCTTTTTTACATTACTCATATGACCTTTTTCAATAGCTTTAGACAGCATTTCATATGAAAGCCCATCAATTTCAATTACTATAACCCCAGGATAATTTTTAACATCTTTTTTCCTTTTCTTTTTTGCATCCCTCAAAACAACCCTATAATATGAGGTATCATCATCAATAGTTAAAATTGCTGTTAATAATGTATTAACGGCAGTCAATACGAAAGCAACAACTAAAAATCCGTAACCTTCAAGTTTAATATAAAACATAGGTGCAAAAAACTCTATTATAAAAGCATTCAATATGAAATTAGCAAATCCGAATGTCAATAATATGAAAGGCAGGAATAATCTAGTGATAATCGGCCACAAAATAGAATTTACCAAACTGAAAAATAAAACAAAAAGAAGAATATCATCAAGATAGTCAATTTCAACACCTAAACCAAAATAACTAACAAGATACATTGCAACTACATTTGCAAAAAATAATATCAAAGTTCTTTTAATCGAAATATTTCGCGGCGGTTTTTCACTAATTCTTTCCATATAAAATTATTATATGCATCAATGTTTAAAATATTTCCTATACCAATTATCTCCAAGCCAGGGAAACATGATGCAAATAAAAAAACAAGCATGGCATAATCTAGTTTTGATGAATTGAATAAATTAAATTTTCTATTTGATTATAAATTTTAATTAAAGGAATCCTAAGTATAGCTGGAACTTCTCCATGTGTTTTTTATTTAATGCATCCAACTCTTCATCTACACTATTTTGATTAAAATTACTTGTATAATGATTATTATATATTCTCCAACCCACTCATCAGTGCATTTAGCCCCATACAATCTTCCCATAATGTTTGTAGGTACTTAAGTTATTTGTTCCACCTTTTGCTACTGGTCTGGTGTAATCCATATGTAAACGTGTTTCTTTGTTGGTAGCGGCGAACCCCCCGCAACGATAATTATCTCTTTGGAATATGATATGGTGAAGTTTGCGTGTAATTTGGTTGCCTTTAAGCTCGTGAAGATAATTGATTGCCACAGCAGGGGCAGATTTTAAAGTCCGAATTTTTAAATACTCGACAACATGACTTACAATATTTTCATAAATATCCCTATTAAAATTCATAATCGCATCGAAGGCATTTTTTAGCTTTTTTTCTTAAAGTTATGCCACCTTTTGGGCATTTTTCAATCAACGAAGACCTTGAGATTAAATACGAGACAATCTTCGTTATTTTAATTGTAACAATTTATATGAATAATTGAATAAAATAAAAAAATTTTTAGATTTAATTTACTAAAATTTAATTAAGAGAGAAGCCTATGTTCTAGTTTGAACTTCTCCATGTGTTTCCACAATTTGCACATCTTATAAAGTTAGTAGGAGCTTCATCTGCAGATCTTGTCTGCACTGTCCACCAGTATCCCTTTGTACCGCCACATTTATAACATGTTATTGTAGTTGTCGGGAGCGCCACATTATTTTTATCTGTAACAATTACCTTCATTTCAGGATTCTTTTCCCCTTCCATATGATACTGTTCCTCAATATCATCATTTGTTAAGGATTTTTCATATCCACATCTACATTTAACTTTTCCATTACTTGGCATTAACATTGCACCACAATCAGGACAGAATTCCATACTAAAAAACTCCATTTAAAATTCGCAAGTATTAATTTAATCAAAGGTACATATAAAATAATCGATTAATTTTGAGACCTTGTTTTCCTGTATAACAGATAATTGAACACCAGCATCATCAGGGCAAAAATTGTCATGTAAAATGTTGAATTCAAAACCAGATTATATTCAAAGCCACCGAAAGACAGCAAAATATTATCAACAGGATCCAAAATATGTTTGCCGAAAATCATCGGCACCAATATCAAGAACAGTACATCAAAGATTATCGTATTTACAATGACAAAAACAAATCTTTTATAGTTGTTTTGAAGTTTTCCGGACTCAATAAGAATCTCAGTTCCAAAAACAACTAAAAAATACAATCCAAACAGATTTCCAATATAAAGCACTTGAGTGAGCTTGAAATCAAAAAGAAAATAACATGCAACAACTGCAATTATCAATGCAGATACAAGATTCATTACAACTGCACGTACACTATTACTTTCAACCATCAAATCACCAGTTCCATATCAGAATTAATAATATGTTTGTATTTTAAAACATATAATATTTAAGAATTCTATGGAAAAAATTAAAAAAAAAAGTTTTGTGTGAAAGGATTAACCTTCCACCATTATCAGCTTACCCGTCGCTGGGTCCTTGTAAACTTTACCCATTTCAGTATAACCTTGACCAGAACTATTAGAAGTGTCTGGAGTTTCATTTAATTGTTGGCCTTGATCAACTTCTGTTGTCTTTTGCTGCATCTGTTCCTGAATGTTCTGATTAGGATCTAACATTGCCTGCATGTTCCAACTTATGATAACAAAAACTAAAAAACCAACAGCAATAACAAGCATAGCATCCACAAGGTTGGATGTACCCGCCATTGGGTCTTCTTCGACTCTTTTAGATCTTCTTCTACTTCGTTTTCTTACCATAAAACCACTATT
This sequence comes from uncultured Methanobrevibacter sp., assembly GCF_946184425.1. Lineage (GTDB taxonomy): Archaea > Methanobacteriota > Methanobacteria > Methanobacteriales > Methanobacteriaceae > Methanocatella. The sequence goes on from NZ_CAMHFP010000017.1 coordinate 6,991, forward strand.
TATTCATATAATCTAGAACTGCATCAATCAAAGCGTCCAAGTCAGATAGATATCTGTCATACCAACCTGACCTTACTTTACCAAGAACATAACATAAAGCACCTGATCCGATACCAACAATTGTTGTGTTGAAAGCAACAGTCAAGGAACTTGCAAGTGTGTTGATATCTCCAGCACCCAATGCAGCAAGTCCAGGACCCATTGGGATTAAAGTACCCATCAATCCTAAAGTCGGACCTATACGTGTGATGATATCGGTCTTCTGCAATGTGCTTAAAGTTTTTTCTTCTTCAAATTCAAATAATTTACGAGCTAAAGCTTCTCTTGAAGAATCACCCAATACCTCAGAAGATGCGATTTCTGTTAAAACTTTTTTCTGAGATTTCGGTATCTTAGCATTAGAAATAATATTTTTAAGTTCATCAACAGAATTAGCCGCATTAATATCATATATTAAATCTCTAATAGTACCTACTGGAACTTTTCTTCTTGAAGTGTACTCAGCAATCACACCACCCAATGTGATAATGGTTATTATAACAATTATAAGCAAAATAACCAATACAGGAATGGTTAAACTTTGTGAGATAACATCAAGAGAACCGGTTAAAAACTCTCCACCTGGAATATTTAAAGCCATATTTTTTCACCTAAAAATTATTTTAAAATACTTCTGCCTCTTTTATTTAAAACCATACCTCCAACTAGTAAAATAGCAAATGCTAATATCACCATAAGTATGTCTTGAGGAGAACCAATAGTAATAGGACTTACAGTTTTTGTCAATGCCCCTGCAATATTTGGAATAACGATTGCTGAAAGTAAGAAATATGCACCTAAAAGCAACATGAAATTGCCCAATACAATTGGATAAGGTTTATGTATAAACCTGATAATTGTATTTGATGCCAAGTAAGTTACAATCATAACTGCCACTAATGCAGCCGCTGCATACCAACTTAAATTGAGTGAACTTACACCAATTGTTGGAGCAACAATCAATACGCTTGCAATAATTGAACCAAAACAACATGGACAAGGAGCTATAATAGCCAGGGAAGTTGCAGTAGATGTATTTTTATCATGTATTTTCCATTCTCTTATTGTAAAAAGACCTGCAATAATCATTATTGAAGCCATTATAATATAAAATATAGTATTATATCCATAAATAGCCTGAATTAATTGTTCTGCATATAATGAAGCAATTGCAGAAATAAGAACTACCCCACCACCATATGCAATACAAATTATTGCAAATAACTTTTTAGACAAGTTAGCTAATCCTGAAGCCAACCCTATTTTTACACCGAAAACAAGGACAGATGCAAAAATACCAACTTGCCACAAAACACTCATCATATCCATATTAATTTCCCCATTATCAAATAAATTTTAATAATTTACAATTACTTATTACTTTTACAAAGTATATAAATTTTTTAACTGCGATGTGCAAAAAAACACCCATCATTATAATATTTTCATTTTCATTATAAAAATAATTTGGATGAAATTAATAGACTTTAAAAAAAAAGAAAAAAATAGCATTTCACATCTCGTGAAATACTTATTGAATTAACGTTTAGAGTAACTGATACCAAATATTGTACAAACCATAAATATTGAAACTAATGTATACAGGATATTGAATGGATTAACCTTACTTGAATGTAATTCATCCTTAGGCAAAAATGTCTGTTTGACACTGGCATTACTTGAATTTGTTGCATTGGTTGCATTTGTATTCCCAGTAATATTAACTTTTGATACAGGACTGATGAAATTGTGCCCAAATTCTACTGGTAATATTAAACCATTATTATGATAATTATGATTTTCATTATAATTATCAAACAACTCCAAGATATAGACTATCTTGTCCCCCTGTTTTCTTGCCTTGCTTGATTCAACCAATTCACCTACATTAGGATCATATTTCAGACTATAAGATACAAAATCTTTTTTATCAGCATCATTTACCCATATAAAATAGAATATTAAATCCTTCCATAATGGAATTTGAATTAAATCTACATTTTTGCTTATTTTAGATCCAAATACTTCCAAAAGACCATTAATAGCTTTTTTTGTATTCAAACCATTTATTTTTGCATAACCTGCAGAAGTTAAAATATAAAATCTTGAATAATCTTTTTTAACATTAATACCCTGTGATTTGAAGTAAACTAAAGCGTCATTAGCTGCATCAACACCAATTTGCTTAATTTCAGATGATGTCAATTTAACCAAATCCGAATCTTTACTACCACTGGCTCTATTAATATCAGGATTTAACTTATTTTCTATTTTCAACATATCATTAAAATTTGACTGATCATAACTCATTACGGCAATCATTCCATTTTCAGAAGCGTTATTCTCCATACTCAACCCAATTAAAGATTCATTTCCAATTGAATCACCAATGTACACATTGTTGTCTGAAATTTCAGAAATCCAAACAACCGCATTATCATCAGAATCCATTGAAACACCCAATAAACACTCGTCAGCATTCACAATAGGTTCTTCAAGCATATTACATCCGAATAATGTTTGAATCAATTCTTGCTCAAATATTTGTTCAGTTAAAAAATGTTTCTGCTTATCACAAAAAACACCATTTACAATCCCATCAGTTAAGGAATATTTGATTTCATCCCAAAGACCAACAGAAACTTCCGAACTTGCATTACCAGAAAATATTGAAGACATTACTCCATTTTCATAGAATACCATAGTGAGAAATTCACATTTCCTTGAAAAGAACGCAATATCAATTAAATCTGATTTTAATGAAGACAATGTTATTAGATTACCTTTTTCATAAGTTATATATCCATTAGAAGCATCAATTATCCCATTTATAGCATTTTTAATAGTCACATCATCAATTTTACTTGAATCAACAGAAGCAATTACCAATATATCATCGGCAGATTGAAAATCCAATAAATTACATGCAGATGTTGTTGCATCAAAACCAAGTTCATAATTTGTATCTTTATTAAATTTAAATGAATTACCCAAACCATCACTAATTAAATCATCATCAGATAAAACGGCAACAGAATCATCCGAAGACAACTCCACATCACCTAAAAGCGAAACAGAATCATCCGAAGACAACTCCACATCACCTGAAAGCGAAACAGAATCATCCGAAGACAACTCCACATCACCTGAAAGCGAAACAGAACTTTCATCCACACTTGACAATTCATTATTTTCAGTAATTTCAATTTGAATATTATCTTGATCAAATGATTGCATTTCAACATCCGATGCAGTTATATTACTTGCTGAAACAATTCCCACCAAACTTAGTGTTAAAATCAACAAAGTAACCATAACAACACCGTGTTTTATCATGAATTACTCCTAATTTTCTGTATAACCAATTGCGCAATTATACATACATCAAATTAGTAATACCCATAAATTATTAAATTAATAAAATACAAGCATTACTAAGTTTAATTTATGTTTTTTATTTTAAAAAAAACTTTCTAAATCAATACTAGAAAAATTTTAAAGATAAAAAAATAATATATTATTATATTGACAAAATAATGAGGCAAAATATGTTTTGGAATGAAGAAATTGAAACAATGCCAAGAGATGAACTTGAAGAATTGCAATTGAAAAAGCTTCAAGCAATAGTTAAAAGAGCATTTGATAAAATACCCTATTACAATAAAAAATACAGTGAAGCGGAAGTATATCCCGAAGATATTGAAACTTTAAAAGATATTGAAAAATTACCGTTCATTACAAAAGATGATTTAAGGGAAAGTTATCCCTTCGGATTATTTTCAGTAGACATTAAAGAAATTAAAGAATTGCACTCATCATCAGGTACAACCGGAAAACCGGTTGTATCAGGTTATACAAAAAAAGACCTTGATACATGGGCAGAAACCATAGCTCGTGGGCTTACAATGATGGGTCTTGATGAAGGAGACATTCTCCAGAATACTCATGGATATGGAATGTTTACCGGTGGTTTCGGTGTACATTACGGATGTCACAAAATTGGTGCCGCAATCATTCCTATTTCAACAGGTCAGACCAGAAGACAAATTGAAATTATGAGTGATTTTGGAACAACCGGACTAATTTTCACCCCATCATATGGAATTCATTTAGGTGAAGTTGCACTGGAAGATGGTATTGATCCAAAAGATTTAGGAATTAAAGCCATAGGTTTTGGAGCAGAAATGTGGACTGAAGAAATAAGACAGAAAGTGCAGGACATTTTTGGCTGTAAAGCATACAACATTTACGGATTAACAGAACTCATGGGTCCTGGAGTAGGTATCGAATGCGAAGCGCAAAAAGGCCTGCATATTCCTGAAGACATATACTATCCAGAAATCATTGACTCAAATACAGGAAGAACTTTAAGTGAAAATACACCTGGAGAATTAGTATTGACAAATCTTGAAAGAGAAGGAATGCCAGTCATAAGATTCAGAACCAAAGATTTGACTAAAATTACTTATGAAAAATGTGAATGCGGAAGAACACATGCAAGAATGAGCAGGATTACAGGAAGATCTGACGATATGATTAAAGTTAAAGGAGTAGCTATTTTCCCATCACAAATTGAAAAAGCCTTGCTTAAAGCAGGTGATGTTGAGCCTCATTATATGATTATAGTTACAAGACCCGGAACACTTGATGAAATCGAAGTTAAAGTTGAAGCATCACAGGATATTTTCTTTGACGGCATTAAAGAAATGATGGCAGTTCAAGATAAAATCGGAAAATCAATTGAAAATGAAACAGGAATTCGAGTAAAAGTAACACTAGTAGAACCAAAAACCCTGCCTAGATTTGAAGGCAAAGCAAAAAGAGTAATCGATAAAAGAAACTTACATTAGGTGAAAACATGAAAATCAAACAATTATCCATATTTTTACAAAACAGAATGGGAAGCTTATCCAACCCATTAGAGGCACTTAGTGATGCAGATGTCAATATCAGAGCAATGTGCATGGCGGATACATCTGAATTTGGAATTTTAAGACTTGTAGTTGATGACCCGTTAAAAGGAAAGGATGTTCTTGAAAAGAATAACTATCTAGTTAAAATCACCGACATTATAGGTGTTGAAATGAATGATGCACCAGGCGGTTTAACAACCGTTTTAAAAATAATTAAAGATAATTTAATTGATTTAGAATATCTTTATGCATTTTCACATGATAAAGCTGAAAAAGCTATCCTATTATTACATGCAGACAATATAGATAAACTAATTGAAACTCTTGGTGAAAACAATATTCCAATCGTTCCTGCTAGTGAAGTTTATAATTTATAACTTCACTCTCTTTTTAATATTTTTTCACTAATTTTAAAAATGTGCTCTAGTTATTATATAAGACGGATTTAAAATATCAACTAATTTTAAAAGAAAATGAAAGCATTAAAATCAGAATTCCTTTTTAATTCAATGATAATTATTCAATTTTAAAAAAAAAATCCAAATAAAAAAAATGAAAGATTTGACTATCGTTCGATAGTAAATCCATGGTTTTGAGCTTTTGTTACAAAAACAGTACCTTCATCACCAATGATTTCTTTGGTCTTTTCAACTATATCCGCATTTGACTCATCAAATACTGTGTATAAAACAGGACCAAATGAAGAAATACCCACACCATAAGCACCGGCATCTTCAATGGCTTTCATTGTAGGTAAAAATGAATCATCAAGTGAATGTTCCAATTTATTAAATCCAACTTTTTGAAGTTCACTTACAGCCCAGCCAAAGTTTTTAATATCTTTTTCAAGCATGAAAGGTACCAAATTCATTAAAATTAAATGAGATACTTTTTCAACCTCATCTCTAGGGATAGGGCAACAGTCCTGGAAAACATTTACTTCATCCTGACCATTCATATGTTTATCAACTTTAGGAATGGCAATTAGAATATTCCATTCTTCCGGAAAATCATATCTTGCAATCAGTGTAGCCGGTTTTGCTTTTGAAGCACCAGAAGGCAGAAAACTTGGTTTATCCTCTTTACTGTGTCCACCATCTAAGATAAAACCACCTAAATCATGAGTATATGTTCCAATTCCAGAAGTTCCTCCTCTTCCAACAATACTACTTAATTCTCTACTTTCAACTTCAATACCCATTGTTTCAGTAATTAAATGAGCTGTTGAAACTGCAATTTGTGTTCCACTTCCAAATCCGGAATGTGGAGGATAAGTCTGATGGACAATAAAATTAAAACCTTGGTCTATATCAAAATATTTTATTGTTTTTTGTGCAGCCACAGGAATTTTCTGTGAACATTCCACAATAGCCTCATCATCAGTAACAGTGTCCAAGAATTCTAGAGTAACAAGATTGTCGTCTCTTTTTTGAATTTCCAAAATAAATTGAGGTTCAGATAAAGCTAAACCAATTCCACCATCGATTCTTCTATATGACCCATTCAAATCAATAAGGGACATATGTATTCTTGAAGGTGCTTTGATAATCATGTTTTCACTTCCATATATAAATTAATCTTTATAAATATTTGTGAGTATACTTTAATAAAGTTTTTTATTAATAGGGTCTTTCATCGAAAATATATTCCAAAATATCGTTAAAAAAAAAGAAAAGACTATTTGAAAATTAACTTTTCAATAGAATTGATTAATTTTGAAGCCAAATCGCATGAAACATTCATAGGCTCATAGGAATAACATTCATAAACAAGTGTTGGTATTCCTGCTTTGGAAGTAGGTTCAGTTATAAATGGAGGACTTGTCCTGTGCTCGGGAGCATAATATTCAACCCCTTCAATATCATCAAGCAGTATATTCATATATTCTGTTGATTTTTCATCAAAACCGGGTGCAAAAATAAAGTTAGTAATCTGATAATCACCTGGGCCGTGAGATCCTCTATTAGAATGAATATCCATAAACAAGTCGTATTGTCCATCCACTATACAAGGCACAACAAATTCCTTAGCTAAAAGCTGTCCTTCCATACGTCCTTCAGTTTCACTATTCAATTCCTTAACGCAAATATTATAAATGTAATAACAGTATTTCAACTCATCATTATTGGTTAAGTTTTCAAATAATGCCCTGTGTGATTTGCTTTCAAGTGGATGCATTCCAATTAAATAAGCTATTTTTACATCTGATGTGACATTACCAAAAGGACCATGAACATATACACATCCCAAATCATTTTTACCTATCAATTTAGAATCGTATTTGGTTGAATCAATTTTTGCACAATCAGTTGGACCATCAGGATAGCTCATTTTAACACCTAAAAAAAAATAAAAAAATGACTAGTAATCTAGTCTTCAGAAGGTGAACGTTCACCTAATTCTTTGTTTAATTCATACATTAATCTGTTGTCTCCATCAGCAAATTTAGCTTTTGAGAGCAATTCCATTGCATTTTCTTCTTCTTCAACTTGTTCTTCAACAAACCATTGCAAGAAGTTGTTGGTTGCATGGTCTTTTTCTTCAATAGCTAAGTTAACTAAATCATTGATTAATCCTGATACCATCTTTTCATGTTCTAAAACATGTTCAAATGCAGCTAATGGAGAATCCCATTCAGTTTTAGGTGCATCAATTGCAGTTAATGTTACAGAAGCACCTCTTCTGATAATATAATCATAAAATTTCATTCCATGTTCTAATTCTTCTTCAGCTTGTACCCTCATCCAGTTAGCAAATCCTGCTAATTCTTCATCTTCAAAATAAGCCGCCATGGATAAATATAAATATCCAGAGTAAACTTCAGCATTTAATTGAGCATTTAAAGCTTTTTCCATATTTTCTGATACCATTTTATCACCATTATAATTTTTGTATCTGATTAAATATAAAACCTACTACACTATTTAAATTATTAAGTATAAATTAAAATCATGATAGAAAAATCAATTTATGAAGACTACCAAATCAATTTTAGCGATAAAATTACACCCACTCAAAATGATTACATATTTATTTTCAATAATAATCGAGAATTATTTTTAGATGAAACTAAACAATTGCCTAAAAACATTAATGATTTTCAAGTTAATTTTTGTCTATATATTGGAAAATATAACTCCAAAGACTGTTTTGTTGCTCATGCCGATTTTGAAAAAGGTTTTGATTTAAGAGAAGTTTATGAATTTGACAAAGACTTATATTTGATGGGTGGAAAAGCTGTACTTATTAACGATTGGTATATATCACATCAGTTTTGCGGCAGATGTGGAACAAAAACACAAATAGATGAAAAGGACATGATGTTAAAATGTCCTTCATGCGGTCAAGCACACTATCCTCGCATTGCTCCTGCAATCATTGTGGCAATAAGAAAAGATGAGGAACTGCTGATGGCAAAACACAGTTACCATGACAATATAAGATATGCACTGATTGCAGGTTTTGTAGAACCCGGCGAATGTATTGAAGAGGCCGTTCACAGAGAAGTGGCTGAAGAAGTGGGAATAAATATTAAAAATTTAAAATACAAACGCAGTCAGTCATGGCCGTTTCCAAACTCATTGATGCTTGCTTTTACAGCAGAATATGAATCCGGAGATATAAAAGTAGATGGTGATGAAATACTAAAAGCCAAATGGTTTAAAAAAGATGAAATAACAAGATATGAATCAGACATCAGTATTTCAGACTGGCTTATTCAGGAATTCATTGACAATATATAATAACAGTAAAAATACAACATACATATTATTGAATTATAATCAATACAGTCCTTTATTAAATGTATTTAAAGCTATTATACCAGCTTTTAATCTTAAAAGACCCTCTCTTAATAATTCCTGAGGACATGCTATATTCATCCTCAAGAAACTATCACCGTTTTTACCAAAATCTATTCCTGCAGATAAAAATAATCCCTGATTTTGTCTTAAAAATCCGGACAAGACCTTTGATGGAACTTTAAGTTCACTGCAATCCAACCACAGCAGATATGTCGCATCACATTCAACAAGCTTGATTACAGGCAATTCTTCAGATAGATATTCTTTTACAAACTGTTTATTTTCATACAAAACTTCTTTTAGCTCTTCCAACCATTCTTCAGATTGATTATATGCCGCCACGACAGCAGTTGCTGCAAAGACATTGCAAGAGCCGGAATTATCAATGTGCATTTGATTTTTGATTTTTTCTAACAATTCATTGTTGGATGTTTGCACGATTGAACTTTGAAAACCTGCAATATTAAAAGATTTTGAAGGTGACAGGCAACGAACGACATTATCAGATGATTTGAACGGATTATATTTTAATTTTGGATCTGTCAAATCACAATGAATTTCATCTGATATCAATATTACATCATGCTTTTTGCATAACTCATCAATTTTGTCCAAATCCTCTCTGGACCATATTTTACCAATAGGATTGTGAGGATTGCACAATATCATCAATTTAACTTCAGATAAGTTTTCATCCAAATCATCGAAATCAATGAAATATTTACCATTTTCATAGACCAACTGATTTTCCAATACCTTTCTGTTATTTTCCTCAATAACATGATAGAATACATGATAAACCGGAGATTGAATTAAGATTTCGTCTCCAACATCAGTCAAACATCTAATCATTGATGAAATTGAAGGCATAACACCTACAGAATATGCCATTTGCTCACGAGACATCTCAAGACCGTATCGTCTATACCACCAATCAATATATGCTTCAAATAATTCATCAGGAACAATTGTATATCCATAAACCGGATGATTCGCCCTTTTTAAAATTGCTTCATTAATGGCTGGCGCTACCTTAAAATCCATGTCTGCAACCCACATAGGCAGGTCATCTTCAAACAAATCCCATTTTAGAGAGTTAGTGCTGTGTCTATCCACAACACTTTCAAAATCATATTTAGTATTTTTCATAGTGAATTCTCTCTTCATCAAACTTATCCATGAACTTGTTTTCCCAGCCTTCAGCAGGATATCCTATTGTAATAATACAATACGGTTTGGTTTCAGCGATATCATCAATTCCAATGATTTTACCTATTTTAGTCATTCTTTCCTCTTCAGGTGCAACCCCATTCCAAAGGCCACCTAAACCTAAGTTAACTGCTTCAAGCAACATATTTTCAGCTGCAGCCCCCATATCCTGTTGCCATACGGTTTTATAAAAAGCCCTTTCAATATTTGCAACCAAAACAATAGCCGCAGGGGCATTGGTTACACGAGGTTTTATTTCACCGAGTTTTGCCAAGGTTTCCTTATTCTTAATGACAACAAATTCCCATGGTTCAGCCCCTAATCTTGATCCTGGAGCTTGCATACCTGCTTTGATAATTTTTAAAATATCATCATCATTTACTTCTTTATCTGCATATTCACGAATGCTTCGTCTTGTATTAATAATCTCTTCAAATTCAACCATAATATCACTAAAAAAAATATTAATAATTTTAATAAGATTTACATCAGATATATATTTATTTATTAAAAAATAGATGGAAAAAATAGTATCAAACAAAATAGAAGACTTTTTTCTTGATTTTGAAAATTCTGTTTTTAAAAAAATAAAATTAAGTGAAATGCATAAAGATACTTTTGCACTTCAAAAAAATTAATTACTCATCAAAACGAGAATTTTCATTTAATTTAAATGAAATATCATGCTTTGAGCAGTAATCTTCAACATGACCTAAAATTTCTTGAATATCTTCTTTTTTATATTCATTTTTGAAATAATATACAACTGGTTGAGCATTAGTGAAAACACCAATAGATAAAACCTCATTATTATAAACACGGATAATTAAGGTATTATACATTTGAATATCTGCAATTATTTTATTTTTAGCTTTCCCCACAGAAGTTTCATTTCCTATTATCTTGATTTCACTGTTCTCATAGTCATTATTTAATTTTATAATCTTATCTTCATCTGTCAAAACATCATTTTCAGGTTTTATTTCACTCAATTTTTCCTTGAATAACTTAGCATTGTGCAACTTCTCTTGAACTTCAAGCAACTCTTTTTCAAGCTGCTTTTCATCTTCAATAAGAGAGTTAATGAATGCTTCACTTCCATTGTTGAAATTTTCATACATTTCCAAAACATCACGAGGAGATAAAATTGAATTATTTTTAAAGAATTCCTTTGTATGAGGTTTTACACGAATACTTAAAGTTTTTAATTTTTCTTTTTTTGATTTTGAAGTATTGTCAAAAAATTCTTCTGCTAATTCATTGCCTCTTTTTTGAAAAGCTTTCATTCTAGAAGTAAATGCCTTTTCAAAATCTTCACGGGACATGTCTTCAGGGAAATTGAATTCAAATTCACCCGGAGTATATGACCCACCAAATCTTTCATTTCCAAAAACAAATTTTCTTGAGTTTTTTCCTTTTTCATTATTCATAATACCACCACAAACATGTATACATAATTGTTTTTTGTATACAATTAAATATTGTGATGAAGTACTATATAAATGTATGCATTTTTAAAAAAAGTATACTTAAATTTATTCCAAGTAATCGACAATACTTTGACCCAATGAAGTTAATTTATATATTCTGTTTCTTCGTTTTTCTTCATTAATGCAAATGACAATATTTAAATCTTTTAGATGCTTAAGCACACCAGAAATATGATTTAAACGAATTCCAGTGAATTTAGAAATCTGAGTTGGTGTTTTCTCCCCATCATCCAATGCTTTTACAGTTTTCAACCTATAAGTTGAAATATTTATATGAGAAATCAATTTTAATGTATCATCATCCATAATAACACCTAAATTTTGTAAAATATAATAACTCGTAAGTCATATAAAAATTTATTCACAATTTATAAGAATATTCGAATATTATATAAAACAAAATAAAAGGAGATTGAAAAATAATGAAATTTAATTATTTACTCAATTCAGCACCGATTTCAAATGCCTTTTCAATATCTTTTGGATACTGTAAAATCAATTGTTTTTCCTTTAGTTCCTGGCTAAAACCGGCCATATTATATTTTGAATAATCGTGAACCTGCAAAGTATCGCAGATAGGATATGATACAACTTCACCGTTCAAAAATGAAAATAGAAATTCAGTACTTGCCAGACTATCCTTCATATTTTTTTCAAAGAAATCGAACGGAGCGTTCATAGTGTAAAAAATTCCAACATTTACTTTTCCACTGTAATAACTGGATCCATCATCATATGAAAGATTGCAGAAAATCAGCCTTTCAACCAATGCGCGAAATTCACTTGTAGGCTCGCCGAAGTAAATTGGTGTTCCTATGAGCAATGCATCAGCATCCAAAATTTTTTCAATCAATGGTGTTAAATCATCTCTCCAGTAACATTTGCCCTTGGTTTTATCCTTCATTTTACAAATCAGACAACTTCTACATCCTTTAAATACCAAATCATATAAATTAATGTATTCCGTTTCAGCACCTACAGATTCAGCACCCTTTTGAGCGGCTTGCATTACCTCCGCTGTATTCCATTTCTTCCTTGGACTTGCATTAATTACAATAGTTTTCATTTAAAAACAACCTCACAATTAAAAATTCATTAAATCAATTAAATAAAAAAAAAGTTAAAGTGTGAAACACACTTATTTAATATAAATTATTTTTTAGCTTCGATAACTGTTTTTCCATTCATGTAAGGGACTAACACTTCAGGAACTTTAACGCTACCGTCAGGTTGTTGATAATTCTCTAAAATACAGCACATGGTTCTTTCAGTTGCAATTGCAGTACTGTTGAGTGTGTGCAATATTTGAGCATCTCCAGAACCTGCTCTTCCGTAACGGGTTTTAGTTTTACGAGCTTGATAATCTTTACAATTGGTGCATGAAACCAATTCCCTGAATGCACCTGAACCCGGGAACCATGCTTCCAAATCATATTTTATTGCAGCATTATCATTTAATGCGGATGATACAATAGCTATGACCTGATATGGAATACCTAATTTTTGATAGATTCTTTCTGTGACTTCCATCAAATGATCATGTTGATGTCTTGAATCTTCCGGTGTGGAATAAATAAACTGTTCAATTTTTTCAAATTGGTGAACTCTAAAGATACCTAAGGTGTCTTTTCCATGTGAACCTGCCTCTTTTCTAAAACAGGTTGAAAGTGCACAGTATCTTAAAGGCAAATCTTCAGGATTGATAATTTCATCTCTGTGAAGAGCAGCCAAAGTTTGCTCAGCAGTTGCAATAAGATACATATCTTCATTTTCCACTTTGTATAAAGTTTCTTCAAACTCACCTAATTCTGAAGTTTCTGCTGCAACTTCACCTTTCACAAAGAATGGTGTTTGCATAGGTATATAACCTTCAGCTTCAAGTTCGGATAATGCAAATTGAATTAATGCCAAATTTAAATGTAGAATGTCTCTTTTCAAATAGTAAAAACGGGCTCCTGCAATGTCTGCAGCAGTTTCCAAGTCCGCACCATCTATTTTGTTGATTAAATCTACATGGTTTAAAAGTTCAAAATCATATTCAGGAATTTCACCATAAGTTCTGACAACCACATTGTCATCTTCAGTATCTGAAATAGGCACATCTTCATCTATTATGTTTCCTACCTTGTATCTGTAATCATCACGAAGTTTTAGGTAATCTGCATTTTTTGAAGTTAATTCTTTAATTTCAGCAGCAACTTCTTTAGACCTTTTAATCACTTCATCCAAATTACCTTCTTCTTTAGCTTTTTTAAATGATTTTGATAATTTGTTTTTTTCAGATCTCAAAGAATTGAGTTTTCTTTCACCTTCTCTCCATAAGGTATCATATTCAATAACTTTTTCAACGTTTTCAGTATCTCTAAATCTTTTCTTTTCAGAGTCAATAATTAATTCTGGATTTTCTCTGAATAATTTTATATCTAACAATTTTTGTCCCCTAAAAAATTTTTAATCATTTTATAATATGATTTTTTTATTTTTTAAAGTTAATCCTTGAAGTTAAGATTTTTAATGAAAATTAGATAAAATTTAAAAAAAAAATAGTGGTTGATATGGCACCGCCCACACCCTCATCATATATTCATCAGAGCAATGTTTCTTTAAAAGTCGCCTTTACATCATTTTTTATTTTATCAGAATAAGTTTCAAAATCAACGCCTAACATAGCAATTTCATACATTACTTTGTTTAATGATTTTCCTTTTTCTGTTAAGATATATTTTACATTTTTCTTATCGCATTTATCAACTATACGATGTATTAAACCATTTTTCTCCATATCTTTTAAACAGTTACTTAAAACTTTATTTGAAAGACCAGGTTTATCTTCTTTAAATTCATGAAAACGAGATTTACCAAAGAATAAATCACGTATGATCTGAATTACCCATTTTTTATTTATCAATTTAACAACTAATTCTATTGGACATGATTTAATATGCTTTAAGGTTTCCATGAGCATTACCTCCTAAAAATAGATAGGTTATAATGACTTGTATATCATCATATATAAACTTTTCGATTTTTTGAGGTCACCAAAAGGTTACGAAAATCATTTATATACCTTGATTCCAAGTTGATATTAGAAGTTGCATGAATGTAGCTTCTAAATTGCAGAGATAGAAAAAAATGAATCCCATAAAGATTTGGAATGAAAATGAAATATTTTTTCCTCAGATGATAAATAGTATTATTGTTTGAATCAATACGAATGAAATACTGCAAGCCCACGCAGTATCGTTGAAAAAAGATTCTATTGACCGGACTTAAAAAAAACATTGCAATTTGCGTTATTTAAACACTAAAATAAAATCCTCCCTATATTTCATTGGATTTCCACAAAGGAATTTTTTGAGGTAACATTAGGTTACCTGCACTTTCAAACCTCATATTCCCAAAATTTCAAAATAGTAAAATCAAAAAATTCCTCTATCTCTTAATTATACTTAATTTTCTATGAATTTTTACATTAAAAATCAAAAAACATAATTATGATAAATGATTATTGAAAACAGATTACAATTAGACAATATCAAGTAACTGATTCATATCCTCAACAACTTTTAAGACATATTCATTTTCATAATCCTTTTCATTACCATAACCCCAACTAACCAATATGCAGTCTATCCCTGAATTTTTGGCAGTATTAATATCAGTAGATGAATCTCCAATGTAAACTGTTTCATCCAAAGAAACATCAGCTTTTTTGATAATTCTATTAACACCAAAAGGATTAGGCTTGGAAGGATAATCAGGATTATGACCTTCAATTAAAACAAAATCAATGCTCTTGAAGTATTTATCAGCAAAATATTTTATAGAATCAGTTTTTCTATTTGAATTAATTGCCAATAAAATGCCCTTTTCCTGCAATTTATTTAAAACTTCTAATGCATCTGGAAACGGAACGGAATTTTGTTTATTGGAAACACTGTATAATTTTTCATAAGCATTTTTAATCAGTTCAATGTTTTCCTTTGAATTTTGATCTTTTAAAATTAATGATACCGCCTCATCAATATTTCCACCTAAACATTCAATATACTCCTGTCGAGTTAAAGTAGGAAAACCATAGCTGGACAATGCCTCATCAAAGCATATAACTACATCCATTACAGTATCGCATAATGTACCGTCAAAATCAAATATTGCAAGTTTCTTCATATATAACTCTTTGATTATCCTATGTAAAATATTTTACAATACATTTTTTAAAATATTAAAAATATAAACAATTGAATGAACAGAAAAATAGAAATTAACGGAATTAACATTTCAGTTAAAGAGGAAGGAACCTGTCAGGACATGGTTTTAATCCATGGAATATTTGCAAGCAAGGAGATTATGAACCCTCTATTTGATTACTACAAATCCAATTACCATGTAATTTCATATGATGTTCGAGGCCATGGGGAAAGTGATAAACCCAAAAGATTCAGTTTGAATGACCATGCGAATGATTTAAAAGCTATAGTGGAGTTCTACAATTTAGATAAACCAATAGTAATTGGATTGTCAATGGGATCTTACATCACATTGACCGCAGCGGAAAAATACCCTGAGTTATTTTCAAAGATTGTATTAATAGGAATCAGAGGAAAAGGCAAGATATCCCTAATGGAAAAAGCGATAGAAGAAAATAATGGGAATAGTAACATTGACTTAAAGGAAATGGGAAAGTTAATATCCAAAGGGTTTACCCTCCAAACACCAGTCCCAAAGAAATTCAAGAGTATTACAGAGGAAATAGAGGAAAAATTGAACTGACCAACGAAGAGAGAAAAAATATCTATGTTTCACTTTCAGAGTATGACATGATGAGCGATATTGACAATGTAAGAATACCTGTGATTCTTTTAGTCGGTCAATATGACGGGTTGAATCCGCCGGAAGAATCCATAAAAGTCCATGATGCTTTATATGACTCACAGCTTGAAATTATTGAAGACGCCGGCCATATCATATACTTCGAAAAAAAAAGAAGAGGTAATAAAATTAATTGATTCATTCATAGGATATTAAAAAAATTTTTAAATTTAATTATTCTTTTTTGAATCAAAATAAATCAATTTGAATAAAGCAACCACACCGACCAGTGCAGTAACTGTTTCTATAACAGCAGATGAGAAATCCAAAATTGCAACAAAGTAAATTATGTATATTGCACTGTTGACAATGAAACCTATTTTAATTGGTTTAATGGTTTTTAAATAGTAATTGCATAAAGTAATCTGAATAATTGCAATTATAGGTAGCACTCCAATTATTCCCATCGTATTTACCAACATTCCTATGACAATTGAAATAACAATGAACACAACTGTCAGCTTGAAAGTTAATTTATCATAATATACAAATAAATTCCTTGAAGCTGCAATTGCCATAGTTACAACACCTGTCCAAGAAAAGAAAAACACTGATGAAATCATTAATATAAACGCATTTAAAAACTGATATTTATAAGCTTTCTTTTCATCGTTTACCCACATGCTTAAAATGATGAAAATTCCTGCAATCAATGAAATTCCATTACCTATGACAATGTTTATCGGCAAATCCATACTGAACTATCTCTTTTCTATGTTAAATATAATTAACTAATTTTTTCTAAGAGAATAAATGCAAATCGGCAAAGCCAATAATGTTATAACAGATGAAATGAAATATATCGGCGCATAACCGTCAAATGCAAACATTCCAAGTAATGCTGGGCCAAAACCCATTGTGGCATCACAAAATATGAAAAATGTCGATACTGCATAAGACCTACGATGTTCTGGAGTATTTCTTGTAACGATAGTTGTGGAAGCTGAGTTCAATGTTCCAAATCCAAGTGCTTCACAAATTGCACAAAGTATAACAGTCCATTCTGATGGTGTCCAAGCAATCATGAACAATCCAATAGATTGAGCTATAATTCCAACAACACAAATTATCATATCGCCATACTTATCCTGAATTTTACCTGCAATAGGTCTTGAGGCAACCAGAACAATGGAATATACTACAAAAAACCAGGAAAATACATTAACCAAGTTTACTTCAACTGCATATAATCTGTAAAATGACAATATTGAAACATAACCCAAACTTGTTAAAGCAGTAAAAAGAGATACCGGAACTGCACTGAATTCCAATACTCTTTCAATACCATTGTATGTTTTTTCTTCATTTTTAATTGATTTCCTGTTGTTTGCAGGATCAACCTGACTCACATCAATAAAGTAAATGAAAATCAACGCTAAAGCCGCAAAAATACTTGCCACAATAAAACATCCCACTGAACCTAATGAATCGTATAACAATCCACCCATATAAGGTCCAATACCAACAGCAATTGTAGTTCCAAGCATGAAATAACCAAATGCTTCGCCAAAACGTTTTTTAGGAAGTATTGCAGTTGCTATAGTTACAATGGCATTAGCCGATGCACCAAAACCAATACCATGTATAAACCTAACAATCAAAAGTAAGGTAACATCATTCACAATGAAATACAAAAGACATGAAAGAAAATGAATACTCATGAATATCAGAGCAGTTTTTCGCCAGCCTATCTTTTCCAATGCATTGCCCGAATAGATTCTTGAACACAAACCGCCAAATATATAGATTCCAGATACTAAACCCGCAATTGCAGTAGTAGTGCCTAAAGAAGTAGCATATTCTGTAACTGTTGACATTAACGCATACATTACAAGTGCAGTGAAAAGCAATGCGCCGAATATTAGAAAAAAAGATTTAGTAAAGATTTTTTCAGGGTTGCTCATTTTTCATCAATCCAATCATATTCAATTTCAACATAATTAAGTTTGACTATTGTAAATATTGCCATTGCTCCAAAAATAACAATAAAAACAGCAAATAATAAACTAATCAAAGGATTTGAAAATGAATTAAAAATCCCCAAATACAGTAATACGAATATGGGCAACCCAACAAATGAAGTCAAAATAACAAAAATTTTTAATAAATCATGACCCTCAGTTTCAAAAGCGAATGTGAATACTTCCAAAAAAATCATTATTATTGCAATTGAAACAATTATATTCCATGATATGTTAGTGAATAATTTTAAAAGAACAATAATCCCAAAAAATGATATTAATGTAATTAATCGCAATGGAGACCTACTCACAACAATCACCAAACAATTAATTATTATATCAATCAGAATTTAAAAGATTTTCTATTTTCAATAACTCTATTTTTCTCTCCAAACCTGCAGCATATCCCGTCAACTTACCATTTTTTCCCAATACCCTATGACAGGGAATAATAATAGCTATTGGATTTGCTCCAACTGCACCTCCTACCGCCTGAGCAGACATTTTTTGAGATATTTTGGATGCAATCTCACCATAGGTAATTGAAGTTCCATAGGGAATTTCAGATAATATCCGCCATACCTTTAACCTAAATTCACTACCTTTCGGATTTAATTTAAAATCAATTCGAGGGTTCAAACCATTGAAATAATCATCTAACCATATTATTACCTTTTTAAAAATAGCCAAATCATCCTTTTGAATGATTTTTTCATCAAGTGTTGATTTGAAGTTTTTTTGGTCTAAAAACCAAACTCCACAAATTGCATCCCCATCACTTACAATAAGCATTTCGCCAATCGGCGAGGAGTAATTAGTTGAGTAATACATATTCACATATATGACTTAAAGAATTGTTCAAATTCCTCATCATCCATAGGTTCTGGAGTTGATGACATTTCATTATCCATAATGTTTGAAGCAAGACTTCTGTATTCTTGTGCTTCATCACTTTCAGGATATTTTTCTACAACAGTTTTTGCATCTAATTCAGCACCCTGAATTAAATTACTTCTATGAATTGTACCAACTACATGAGTTCCTATTTTTTTTGCAAAGTCATGTACAATTTGCTCTTCATTATCGACATTTCTGCAGTTGCAAACAATGCCACTTAAGTTTCCTTTAAGTTTTTTAACACCTTTAACTATATTATTAGCAGCATAAAGTGACATATATTCTCCAGAGGTCACTATTATAACTTCATCAGCATATTTTTCACGAAGAGGTACTGAAAAACCACCACATACAACATCACCCAAAACATCATATACAACAACATCAAGATTTTCATCAAAAATGCCCAATTGTTCCAAACGTTTCATGGCAACGATAACTCCCCGTCCGGCACAACCGACACCCGGTTCAGGACCTCCACTTTCCACACATTGAATATTTTTAAAACCTGTAAAAACCAAATCATCCTTTACAGGTTTCCTATTATCTTTTAAAGTATTAACAACAGTTGGAATTCTTTTTCCATATAATGTACGTGTAGTATCTGCTTTTGGATCACAACCAATGACTAAACAATTTAATTCCTCACTTGCCCACACAGCTGATAAATTAGCTACAGTAGTACTTTTTCCAATTCCACCTTTTCCATAAATTGCTATTTTTTTAATCATCAATATCCCTCTCAACTAACTTGTAAACAAAATCCTTTTCACGTACCTTTGTAGGTATTGCTATTGCAACATTGCACCCTTTTTTAACATGCTCAACTGATTTACCTTCAATCTGCATAGAATCAATCACATGTGTAATCGAACCGGTAGTCTTACCCTGAATAATGATTTTATCTCCAATATTCAAATCATCCCATATTCTAATTTCAGCCGCTTTTACTTTATTGTAATAATTGACAACCTGTCCAATATCTTTTTTGATATACTTTGATTGATTGTCTTCACTTGTCTCAAAAGGAGTTGAAAAATAAAAATTAGTGTCAAAACCACGATTGAATACACTGGACAATTCATCCATCCACTCATCCTTAACATTATAGTTTAACGGGTCATCCTGATAACTGTCAATAGCTTGTCTATAAATTCCAGTTACCATTGCCCCATAATCAGGACTTCTAGCTCTACCTTCAATTTTAAAAGATGCGACACCACTTTTCAAAAGTTCCGGAATGTATTCAATCATGCACATGTCCTTTGGCGAAAAAAAGTTTGTCCTATAACTTCCATCATCACTTCCGGTGATGATAAATCTTTCATCCTCAACATCCGAGAAGTTAACTACATTGTCCTCACCCTCTTCATAGGTCAATGTCCAGTTTTTTCTGCATGGCTGCAAGCAGTCCCCACAGTTTGCACTGCGACCATATAATCCATAACTCAAAAAACATCTTCCGGAAATTGCCATACATATAGCACCATGAATGAAAATTTCAGTTTCAATCGGCGATTTTTTAGTAATTTCAGCAATTTCCTCCAAAGACAATTCACGTGACAGAATTGCCCTTTTTGCACCTAATTTTTTAAGAGTTTTAAGAGTGTATGAATTAGTGACATTTTCCTGAACACTAATATGTGCTTCAAGGCCGTGAGATACAGTCTGTTCTATTAAACCAATATCTGATAAAATAAGTCCATCTATTTCAGATGAGGAAATGAATTCAAGATTACTGTTTAACTCATTTGCCAAACGTTCATTTAAAATTATATTAGTACATAAATAAGTTTTAGCCCCATATTCCTGAGCGATTTTTGAAACTTTTGATAAATCATTTAAAGAAAAGTTTTTAGCATTGGCCCTCATATTATAATCATCAAGGCCAAAATAAACCGCATCTGCACCATTTTCAAGAACAGCACGAAGAGAAATAAAATTTCCGGCAGGAGCTAATAATTCAACCATAATAATCTAAGGTTTATAATAAGTTTCAGCTTCAAGACCTTCAGGAAGATCTGTAGGATATTCCTCATTAAGACAACCTAAACACAAATCCTCTTTAGGCATTCCAATAGCCTTCACCAATGCAGGCAATGTAATATAACCTAAAGTATCAATATCCAACCGCTCCTGAATCTCTTCAACTTCATAATTAGCAGCAATCAATTCTTTTTTAGTAGCCATTGCTACACCATAATAACATGGAGCAATAACAGGAGGACAACCTACCAGGAAATGAATTTCAGTAGGTTCTGCTTCTTTTACAAGATCCAGCAATTGTTTGGAGGTAGTTCCTCTTACAATACTGTCATCAATTAAAATAATTTTTTTGCCCTTAATAGCATCTTTAATAGGATTTAATTTAAGTCTAACAGCCAATTCCCTTTCTTCTTGGGTCGGCATGATAAAAGTTCTTCCAACATACCTGTTTTTAATTAATCCTTCACCATAAGGAATTCCTGAAGCCCTTGAATATCCTATAGCTGCAGGAATTGAAGAATCAGGTACTGGAATAACAACATCAGCATCAATAGGATATAATTCATATAATTGACGACCGATATTCATTCTAGTCTGATAAACATTGATACCATCAATTGTACTGTCAGGCCTTGCAAAGTAAACATATTCAAACATACAATGTGAAAGTTTGCAATCACCAGCAATTTCTAACATATGAGAGTTAATTTCATCATTTTCAAAGTAAATTACTTCACCAGGCACAATATCCCTAATATATTTAGCATTAATTACATCAAAAGCAACAGTTTCAGAAGCTAAAATGAAATCATCACCTTTTTTAGCAACAGCAAGAGGTTTAATGCCCATAGGGTCACGTACACCATACAATTCACCATTGACTAAAATTGTTAATGCATAAGATCCTACAAGTTTTTTACAGACAGATTCAATTGAATCCATAATATTTTTATTATTATCATAATGCTCCTTTTTAAGCATATAACAAATTACTTCAGAATCAGTGTCGGATTTAAACTCATAACCTTCAGAGATTAATTCATCCCTTAATTCACCGGAATTAACGATATCACCATTATGAGCCATTGCTATAAATCCATCATCAAAATCAGTTACAAAAGGCTGTGAATTTTCAAGCCTTGATTGGCCAGTAGTGGAATATCTTACATGACCAACTGCCATGTTTCCCGCCAAATTTTGGATTTCATAATCTTTAAAAACATCAGTTATCAAACCCATCCCACAATAATAGTTCAAACCTTTATCAGGATTAAAAGTAGCTATCCCCGCAGATTCTTGACCTCTATGCTGTAAAGCATATAAACAATAATAAACAAAGGATGCGACATTTTTAGATTCATCTTTTGAATGAATTCCAACAATACCACATTTATCTTCAATCTCACCTTGCATTTGGAAACTCCCATAAAATAGTATAATAATAATTATCGTTTAACTAGTATAAAATAATATTTATTTTTTAATTAATCAGTCCCAGAAATTTTCAAAATTATTTGGAATTTCATAATCATCCCTGACTTCAGGAGGCTTAGATTCTTCAACTTTTTCTAAATTCTGATTTAAATCCTCTTTGTTTTCTTCAACAAAAATTAATGCAGTTCTAATTATTTTCAACCAATCAATAGCTTCCTGTTTTGATTGAGCTGCAATATAACCCTGACCGACAATAATATTATCAGGTTTAAACTTATTTGTGGCGATTACAACTTGCTCTTCAGTTGTTAAATCTTGTCTAAAAGTATCTTGCCATAATTCATTCAAATCAAACACTTCAAGAATTTCACGTGAATAAATATCTTCATAGCGCATTTTGAATGATTCAAATTCAGATTTAATGTCATTAATATCTTCAATTAGTTCCTTATTCTCACGAGAAAAAACTTCATTTTCTTTTAAAACTTGATTATAATCATCCAATAAATTATTATAATTATGAGTTACTTTCATCAGTTTATTTTCCAACGTATGGATATTGATTAAATTTAAAGAATAAGATAAGGTAGATTTTATTATTGAATTTAAAATCTCCTTTTGAGCTAAATTAAAATCAATTGATTCATCTTCAATGATAATATTGTTATAGTCAAACAATCCAACATTGTTAAAATCAGTTTTCAATTCATTAAAAAGAATATTATAAGTTTCATCCTTACCATAACTTCCAATAAGTATAATATCAGCACCTTTTGCCACTTTTTTAACTATACCTACTTCTGTTGTTGGAATGATAGATGAAACAATTATATTATAATCTCTTTCAAGTTGAACATTGCTAACAGCTTTTGAAACCATTTGAGCAACATCCAAACTTTGAACGATTATACGAACATCAATTTTTGACTCATTAGTTTCATTTTCCATGGAAATTACCTAAACTCCATTAATTTTCTTATGCCATTTCCATGCTGAAGATACAATCTCTTCAAGATTATATTTAGGCTGCCAACCCAATTTTTCATTAATTTTAGAAGAATCAGCAATAAGTATTGCAGGATCGCCTTCACGACGTTCATCTATTTTAACTTCAAAATCACGTTTGGTAACTTTTTTACACATGTCAATTACTTCACGAACTGAATAACCTTCCCCATTTCCTAAATTGAAGATGTTTGATTCGTTTTCTTTGCATAAATATTCATAAGCCTTGATATGCGCATCAGCCAAATCATTAACATGGATATAATCACGAATACAAGTTCCATCAGGAGTATCATAATCATCTCCAAAAATATAAATACAATCCCTTTTTCCAATGGCAGCATCCAATACCAACGGAATCAAGTGAGTTTCAGGGTCATGCAATTCCCCTACCTCACAATCAAAATCACAACCTGCTGCATTGAAATATCTTAAAGATACATAATTAAAATCACCTTTATCAGCTTCCCTTTGTAAAGCTTTTTCAGTGATAAATTTGGAGTGTCCATAAGGATTGATTGGTTTTAATTCAGTGTTTTCTGTAATAGGTATCTTTTCAGGATTCCCATATACAGCAGCAGTGGATGAAAGAATAAATTTATCAACACCAAATTCTCTCATGATTTGCAATAGATTTAAGGTGTTTTTATAATTATTCTTAAAATATTTTTGAGGCATTTCAACTGATTCAGCTACTGATGAGAAAGCTCCAAAATGTATGACACCATCAATGTCATATTTTTCAAAGACTTCTCTTAAATCTTTACTACCAAAGTCGTAATTTTCAAAATTTCCCCATTTAACAAAGTTTTCATAACCTTTACATAGATTGTCCACTACAACAGTATCATAACCAGCATTATGAAGTGCTTTGTTAGTATGGGCACCAATATAGCCTGCCCCACCAGTAATTAAAATCAATTTTAACACCTAGATAAATTTACCCAATTTGAGCAATGCTTTCGGAGATACTTTAATTAATTTTTTAACAATTTCAGTTGTTGAAATTTTTTCAAAGCTTTCACCTTGGAAAGCATGAGCAATACTGTCAAGTTCCTCATCAGACAAGGTAAGTAAGTATTCTTGTACTTTTTTATATCTTTTAATCTCATGATCCAATTCATTGTGAGCCATTTCATCATATAATTTTAAGAATTTTTTGGAACAATCTTCCTTAATAGCTTGAGCAGCTACCTGACCGGCACACATTCCTCCAGTCATACCAGAAATAATTCCTCCACCTGTTAATGGATTTACTTGACCTGCTGCATCTCCAACAACCATTATATTATCATCATAAAGTTTTTTGGTCATTCCTCCAACAGGATCTCCACCTACATTCATTTCAACAGCTTGAGCATTTTTTAAGTAAGGTGAATTAGCTACAAAATCATCTAAGTATTCTTTAGCTGTTTTTTCTGCTTTGTGAGGTAAAATTGCTAAACCAACATTTGCAATGTCATCTCCTTTAGGGAAAATCCATACATATCCTCCAGGAGCACATGAACCTAAATAAAATTCAATTACACCAGGTCTTTCAAATTCGACATTACACATCTCATACTGGACACCAGACTCCATTTCTTTTGCTTTTGCAGCTGGTCTTAATCCAGCCCATCTTGCAACGTGACCTTCAGGACCGTCCGCAGCAATTAATATTTTACATTTGTAATCAATTTTTTGACCCATGCATTCAGTTTCAACAATATACCCATTGTCAATTTTTTCAATTCCTGTCACTAATGTTTTAATTTTAATTTCTGCACCTGCTCTTGCTGCATCCATTGCCATATGTTTATCGAATACTTTTCTTTCCAAAATATATCCTGCTTCTGGCAATTGTACTTCATCTTTTGTTAACCATACATCAGTTCCATCAGGGGTTTGAATTCTTACACCTTGAATTTCTTGAGTTACCCAACGAGGAGAAGGTTCAATTCCTAATTTTTCCAATCCTTGAATTGAAACACCTTCTGCACATCTTTTCGGTGCACCAATTTCAGATTTCTTATCCATTAAAATAACTTTTGCTCCACCTAATGCAGCATGTTTTGCTGCGCTAGAACCTGCAGGTCCTGAACCTACTACAATAACATCAGTTTCAATCATAATAATCAGTCCTCTTTTTCTAATGCATCAATTGGACATGCTTTAACGCAAGTGTCACAATCTTTACAGTCATCATCATTAAATACTAAAGCATATTCTCTTACTTGAATTAAATTTCTTGGACAAACCCCAGCACATTCTCCACAGAATGAGCACCAATCTTTAACTATCATAAATATCTCCTTAACTAAATAGTTTATGTTATGAATAGTAAGTATTTAATAGTATTTAAAAGTTTAGTAAAAAAAGCAAATAGAATAGGAAAAAAAGAAAAAATAAAAGAATTTATTTAACAAGCATTACAGGTACTTCAGAATTTCTTAAAAGTCTTTCTGAAACAGAACCAATTTGAGTATCCGAAACATCATTTTCTTCGAAAGAGACAAATCTGTTATTATTTGCTCCATGAGCATGAATAACAACTAAATCAGCGCGAGTCTGGTTGACAATGAAATGCATATCCCTTAAAGGGTCAGCAGTAAGCAAATGTTCAACAACCTCAACACCAACTTCATTTGCCTTCCTTGTAACTTTAGAAAGAAGAGCATCACCTGAATCTTCTTCTGAATCATAACTGTTAAATGAAAACTCTTCCAAAACATGAACAGCCGCAATTTTTGAAGAAAATTTTTGGGCTATTTCAATAGCCACATCAGCCGCTTTGAAACTATAATCTGATCCGTCAATTGGAACCATTATAACATCAAACATTTAGTTATCCCCTTTCAAATAATCCGCATGACAGAAATCAATGAAGTTATCTACAATTTGATTTATATCTTCACTGTCATCGACTATTTTACCATCATCCATAAATATTGCCCTGTTACTTAGTTCCTTAATAAAGTCAGTATTGTGTGAAATCATCACTACAGTGATTCCATAAGTTTTTGAAATCTTTTTAAGAGAGTTGGTGACTGTTCTTAAAGTTACAGGATCCAAATCTCCGAAGGGTTCATCTAAAAGCAAGAATTTTGGTCTTGAAATTAAAATTAATGCAAGCATTACACGGACTTTTTGACCACCAGACAGTTCATAAGACCTTCTATACAAAATATCCAAATCCAAATCTAAACTTTCAAAAATATCCGCAACAGCTTCTTTAGTAGCAGTTTCAGGGAATTTAGGGAACAAATCATTTAAAATTTCAGCATCTAACCCTACTTGTCTTAAACGTTCTTTCGCTTCAATTTCAGGAAGGTCTGTAAGTAAATAAAATGAGTCCAATAAATCCTCACTGAGGCCAATTCTTTTAGCTCTTGCTTGTGCTTCAGCAATAATATCCTGATTTTTATAACCTAAGCGAACAGCCAACTGATCAAGAACAGTAGCATAATGGTTTAACGCAAATTCCTGATGCATAAAACCTAATTTAGACCTTATTTTCATACGACCCATTCCAGGAATATCAATGTCGTTCCATTCTCCGTCCACATTGTACAATACTTCTCCTTTATCAGGGTCTTCCAAACCACCAAGCATTCTTAAAAGTACGGTTTTACCAGCGCCGCTCGGACCTATTAAACTTAATATATTCTCATTCTGCACTTTAAAGTTAACATTCTCTATCTGAAGAACTTCTCCACCAGTCAATAAATAAAACCTTTTAAATACATCTTTTACTTCAATAAGATCTTCATCAGTTGCAACATTTTCAATGTCAACTATTGGGGGCATATCTGCCATAAACTTATCACAAATCTCATCAGGAGTACCTTCATCAGCTATTTCACCATCTTCAAGTAAAATAACTCTATCTGCAAGGTATTTTTGAACATCAGGCAAGTGAGAAACAACAATGACAGTAATGTTTAATTCCTTATTAATTTTTTTTACTGCATCCAATATTTCTTGTTTGGTTTTAGGGCATGCCATAGTTGCTGGTTCATCAAGAAGTAAAGCTTTAGGTTGTTTTGCAAGTTGTCTTGCCATAATAAGCCTTTGTTTTTCACCACCACTTAAAACAGATGCATAATGGTTTGCTTTATGAGTTAAAGAAACAAGTTCCAATAATTCATCTGCTTCTTCACCGAATTCACTTTCTGCAACTTCAAAATTAGTATCTCCTTCATCAAAGTATCTTCGCGCATATAATTTTCTTAAAACATTCTCACGCACAGTATCTGGCCATAACCCAAATGATCTTTGAAGATGAATTGCTGTAACTTTTTTGAGCTCATTATAATAAAACTGAGAATCACCCGCTTTGACACTGGTTTTATCCACTGAAATACTTCCAGTGTCTATATGTTCAACACCTCTTAAAGCTCTCAATAATGTAGTCTTACCGGAACCACTTTTACCCATGATTCCTAATATTTCACCTTCTTCAACTTCAAAACTAACATCATTTAATGCATTGATTTTTGTTCCGTCATCAAGTTCATAATCTTTACTTACATTTTCAACTTTTATCATTCTTTATGCCCCTTATAATATACCAATTTTTATTTCTATAACTATTTATATTTTAATCATTAAAAATTTAAAATAAGTGATTAAAATGGCAAGTGAAAATAAAATTCAAGAATATCTAGATAGTTTAGAAGAAGAAAAAATAAGAATTGAAACCCACTTTGTAAATATCGAAAGAATATTAAAAGATAACCCAAAATTAGACCAGGAAAAAGCATTTGGACTACTATCTAACTATAACACATTAAGTATCCAGTATGACCAGTTATGCAATGACCTTATCAAATTTATTAAACTATTCAAAGACAAAGAAGAACAGGAAATCCGTCTTTATAAAACTGATGAACTGGTCGAAC
Organism: uncultured Methanobrevibacter sp.; assembly: GCF_946184425.1. GTDB lineage: Archaea > Methanobacteriota > Methanobacteria > Methanobacteriales > Methanobacteriaceae > Methanocatella. The sequence goes on from NZ_CAMHFP010000017.1 coordinate 35,480, forward strand.
TGCTTCAATCAAGAATAAATGAATTATAATTTTTTAATTAATTATAATTTATTTCTATACTTCCAGTAGCATTTGTAGTTGAATTTTGTGCTACAACTTCACCATTTCTTAAAAGTTGGATTGTAAGATTTCCTTCACCATTATCTTCTTTTTGAGCCATAATGTGTACTCTTTCCCAGGATGCACAATCTAAAATTTCCCTTTTTTGACCATTGCCAGAGAATTCAGCAAGGTAATTAGGGTCACCCATTTTAGCATACCAACTGCCATCATACTTTATAACAGCTGTATAAGGATAAGAAGAAGAATGATTTAAACTTCCATTGTCTGTAATGACGTTTAAAGAATCTTCAGGAGAAGGTTGAGAGTTATTATAAACAAAAGAGAATAATAACAAAGCAATAACAACAATTCCTAAAACAATAACAATTTTTTTAGCGATGCCTATATTCCAACTGCTTGTTCTTTTATTATTATTAATTCTATTACCATTTTGGTCAGTCAAAAGATAGGCACAATTATCACAATAAGTTGATGAAGCTGAATTTTCATAGCCACATCGTGGACATTTTACCATAATTTAAACCTTTTTACATTATTATAAAAACATTATTAAAATTCTTATATTTAAAGTTAATGGAAAATAATCCGAATTCTAAAAAAATAAATTAAAATTTAGTGATAAAAATTATAGACATTTTCAGCCGTTTTTTGATTCATGCCCTTTATTTTAGCTAAATCTTCCACAGAAGCATTTTTAATATTGTTAATATCTCCAAATTCCTTTAAAAGAGCAACTTTTCTTTTTTTACCGATACCAGCAATATCATCAAGAGAAGAAGCCTGAATATTCTTACTGCGCAATTTTCTATGATATGTTATTGCAAATCTATGAGATTCATCCCTTACTTGTTGAAGCAAATGCAATGCAATATTATTTTTAGGGATTATAATCGGACGTTTTGAATTAGGAATAAAAACCTCTTCAAATTCCTTAGCAAGACCAATAATTGGAATATGAGTTAAATTCAATTTTTCTAATACACCACAAGCCATACCCAATTGTCCCTTACCACCATCAATCACTATTAAGTCTGGCTCGGGATCTCTATCAACCATTTTTAATCTACGAGTCAGTAACTCCTCCATCATTGCAAAATCGTTAGGACCTGGGGTTTCCATTCTGAAATGTTTATACATTTTTTTGTTAGGCTTACCATCCTTGAATGATACTTTCGAACCCACTGCAAACTTACCGGAAATATTACTTATATCATATCCTTCAATCACACGAGGTAATTTTTCAAGTTTAAGATACTTTTTAAGCTCTATTAATGAATTTTCCATCTTTTTCTTTTGATGTTTAATAATTTCAGCATTTTTACGAGCCATTTTTACCAAACGTAATTTTACTCCTTTTTGAGGAACTTTAATATGAACCTTATTTCCTCTCAAATCACTTAACCATTCTTCAAGCAATTCTTTTTCATCAATGTTTTCATCCAATAAAATTTGCTTTGGAATATGTCTGTTATATCCATAATACTGTTGAATGAATGCAAACAGAACTTCTGAAGATGAATCATACTGTGAACCGCTCATCAAAAAGTCATCCCTGCCCACGATTTTACCATTTCTTATAGGCATAATGATAACTACTACTTCATTTTTACCCGGAGCAATAGCTATAACATCCTGATCCAAATCGTCATCCACTAAATCTACAAATTGTTTTTCCATAATCTCTTCAATAGATGCAATTTGGTCTCTTATAACAGCTGCTTTTTCATATTCTTCATGTATTGCAGCTTCAGTCATTTCTTTTTTAAGATTTTTTACAATTGTAGAATACTTACCTTGGAAAAATAAATCTATTTTATTGATAATTTCAGAATATTCCTCCTCAGATATTCTTCCATCACAAGGCGCATAACATAAATCAATTTGAGCATTCAAACAAGGCCCATCCATATTGCGACAGGTTCTGATTTTAAATAATGATTTCAAGAATTTAACAGTTTGTTTGACAGAACCGACATCAGTAAAGGGTCCATAATATATTCCATCCTTTGAAACGTTTCTTGTAATAACCAAACGTGGAAATTTTTCAGATGTGATTTTAACATAAGGATATCTTTTATCATCTTTTAGTTGAACATTATACCTTGGACGATGTTTTTTGATTAAGGTTGCCTCTAATATTAAAGCTTCTTTTTCAGAATTAGTAACAATATACTCCAAACTGTCAAAATGACTCATTAAAATTTGAGTTTTAGGCCTGTCCAGTTTTTCACGAAAATAAGATTTAACCCTTTTAATAAGATTTTTTGCCTTGCCTATGTAAATTATGGTGTCAGTTTTATCACGCATTATGTAGACACCAGGTTTATTAGGCAGATTATCAGGAGATTTAACTTTAGTAGACATTTAATAACCTCCTCAATTAAGTTCGACAATATCATTAGTTATCTTAACTTTATTGTTCGCAATCATCAAATCCAAAACACTGTTTATTCTATCTGCGGTCTTTTTGGATGTTGATTTAAATCCGAAATTGCGTGAAGTTTCCTTTGCAACCTGCTTTGTAGTTACATTTTGATTGTAAAGTAATACCAGTTCAATGTTTTTAGAAATTTCTTCATCAGAAATCAATTCTATATTCGGTTTATTCCTTTTTCTGATAAGGACATTATTGTTTGAGGCATCATATAAAAAGTCACCAATTCTAATAATGCTTCCGGAGTTTTCTGCCTCATCAATAGCTGCATTTACAGTCTTTTTCAAATTAGAACCTGCTCTTTTAATGTCACAACTGTCCTTAACCCTCTTAACAACTTCTTTTACATGAATTGGCCCTTCAATATCAACTATAGCATTAATTGATTTAGCGACTTCACCGGCAGGTTTTTTATACAGTTCATCAGATGAATGCAATCCTATGTCTGTAACTTGAACATAATCGACAATATTATCCTCAAGTTTTCTCTTGCCCGGAAGTTTTTTATCATCGAATGATTTCAGTGTATTATTATTTTGATATCTGACCTTTTCAATTTCTTTATAATCTTCATCAGCAGATTGGATGATATCTTCAAGAGTTTGGTCTTTTAGTTCTTCTCTTTGCTGTTCATTGATTGGAACAATAACATCATCATCAAACTCACTTTCAATAGATTCTGACATTAGCTCTTTTTCAATTCTCTTTTCCTCTTTTTCAGCAAATGTCAATTCATTTTCTTTTTCAATAATCAAATGAGAATCATCATCACTTGACCTGTTCAAATAATCTTCAGGATTATATTCTTCAGTTCTGTCAACGACAGATACATAATCAACTTTAGTCGGATTTTCTATTTCTTTTAAGGATCTGTTGATATATTTCATATCCCTTTTAAATCCTCTAATGGATTCCCTTACTGAATGAGGTTTTTCATCATCATAATAAAGGTTATTTTTTCTAAGTTTACTTTTGACATCATTAGACCCCTGATAGTAAGTTACACCATCACCTGTAGACTCTTCATTGATTTTTTCCTTAGGAATTTCACTACTTTCATTATCTTGAATCAAAGAATCCTCATCTTCAGTATTTTCAAATATATTATCATTTGAAGAATTGTTGCTGCTGAATACATCATCCATAAATTCATCCATCGCTCTGTTCACAACATCCTTTGCCTCTCGATGAATATCATTTCTCATATCAGGCAAATCATCATTGAAAATGTTTAACTCTTCATCTTCAAAGTCTATTTTAGGTGTTGGCCTTTCCAAATCTTCATAATGTTCAAAAATCTCTTCATCCTCGTCATCGATAGAAATATCATTATTTAAATCAGGCAATTCATCATTGAAAATATTCAATTCCTCACCGTCTCTAAAGATTTCCGCTTCAATAACAGAATCATCCTTAGGAGCCGGCTTATGTAATGATTCAATATCCTCTTCAATGACTTCTCCACGAACAATTTCAATCTCTTCAGGTTCTAATTGAGAATCAGCATTATTAATAACCTCAGAGATAAATGAATCAAACCTATGCTTCATTTTTGATTTGGCATTGCTTTTTCTTTCTTCGACAATTTGTTGTGAATTCCCTTCATTATTTGATTCATCAAAATGATGAGTGTCATTATCAACAGTTTCATCAACATTCACATCCTCAAAAGATTTGTGAACATCTTCATTAACATGTTCCTCTGTGTCCATAACATGTTCTTCATCATGACTATGATCCACATAAATATAATCATCATCAGAACCCAAATCAACTTTATCATCATATTCAGGCTCATTTAAATCTTCAGTATTATCATTTACATCAGAGTCAACAGAATCTTTAAAATTAATGTCATGAATTGGGACTGAACCAACAGATTCCTCTTCAGCATCCTGAAGATTTTCGTGATTATTGACTTGATCTTCCACATCAGGAATTACATCAGGTTCGATAAATTCATCTTCAATGTTGTTGATAACATCATCTTTTTTAGTTGAATCTGTTTTAGGCTTTTTAGAATTGCCTTTTTTAATTTTATTGTTAATGTCAACTTTATCTTTACTTTGATCTCCAACTATAAAATCATTATCTGGATCATCATCATTTTTAGGTTCTTCTTTACTTTCAAAGATAATTGGCTCTTCTTTATCATCTAAAACACGTTCATCATCATGACTATGATCCACATAAATATAATCATCATCAGAACCCAAATCAACTTTATCATTTAAATTATCATCTGAAGATTTCGCTTTTTTAGAAGTTTCATCAACTGTTTCTTCAAATTCTTTTTCCAAATCGGAATTTTTACCTAAATCTTTTGTGAATTTGAGTCCTGCAAATAATGGATTTTTATCCATTTTTTCTTCAGAACCGTCAGATTTGAAAAGTGACTTGATTTTTTCTTTTATAGGATTAAATCTGTTTTCAGATTTATCCTCAGCATAATCTTTTTCATCTTCCCATACTTCAGCATTATCCTCAGGGGGAATACCTTCATCATCTTCCCATACTTCAGCATCATCATTTTTAGGAATATCCTCATCTTTTGATTCCCAAATTTCCGAATCATCCTCCAGATTATCCTCAACATCTTCAGAGTCAATTTTAACATCCTTAAAACTAGTATCTTCTAGAGATTCAGACTTTGTTTCTACATCTTGTGAATCATCGATTTTTTCATTTGATTTAGGAATATCTGCAACGAATTCAGAATCATTTTCTACATAAATTTCATCCAAATTATCATTTGAATCCAGCTCAGCAGCAACATCAGATTCATCTTCAGACACTATAAAATCAGACTCATCACTAACATCAACATTATCCGTTTTATCAACAATATCCTCAACAA
>NZ_CAMHFP010000018.1 GCF_946184425.1 uncultured Methanobrevibacter sp.
GTTAGGAAAAGTAGAAGAAATCAAACAGTTGATACAAGAAAAAGAATTTAAATTAAAAAGTAAAAAACATATATAAAAAAACAGTTGATTATATGCTTTATGAAAAAAATATATTCCAAAAAAACCATAAAAATGTAAATATTAATTTTGGATTAACATATCCCAACATATATAAAACCGCCATGTCTTCACTAGGTTACAATATACTCTACAATCAGATTAATGAAAGAGATGATGTGTGGTGTGAAAGAATAATCTTTCCTGATACACAAAGCATAGAATCAAAAACAAACATGAACTATTTTGACATTATAAGTTTCACATTACAATTTGAAGAAGATTACTTTAATGTTTTAAAAATGTTAAAGAATGCAGAAATACCCCTCAAAAGAAAAGACAGAAATGATAATGATCCACTAATTATTGCAGGCGGACCTTGCGCTACTTCAAATCCACTACCATTATCAGATTATATCGATTTATTCATAATAGGTGAAGGAGAATATACTTTAAACAAACTTTTGGACACCTACCTTAAAAATCCTAATAAAAACTTAAAAAAATTTTTAGAAATACCGGGAATTTATATTCCAGAATATAACAACCAAACAAAAATCACGTTAGTCAATGACATGAACAGCACATATCACATTACCGAACCAGTTATCAGCAAAAGTGATGATGAAAATTACCAGACAATTTTCAATAACACTATAATGTTAAATGTTTCTAGGGGATGTACGAGAGGTTGCAGATTTTGTATGGCGGGATATCTTTACAGACCCACAAGAGAAACAGATTATAAAAAACTAATTGAAATTGCAATAAAAAATAGGGAAAATACCGGACTGAACAAGGTCACATTAATTGGTGCATCAGTATCTGATTACAGTAATTTGGAAAATCTTATAAATGGTCTTGAAAAAAAAGGATTTCAAATTTCAACACCCTCATTGAGAATTGAATCAATTACTGAAAAAACATTGCAAACATTAAAGCAAAGCGGACTGAAAACTATTACCCTTGCACCGGAATCTATAAGTAAACTTCGGAAAGTAATAAATAAGGATATACTAGATGAAACAATATTTACAGTAATAAAAAATGCCGTTGATTTAGGGTTCAAAATTAAATTATATTTTCTGATTGGAATACCCGGAGAAACAAAAGAAGATATTAAGGAACTTGCAGAGTTTATGAAAAAAATAGCTAATATTCATTATAACATAAAACATGTGAAATTTAGTGTGAATCCGTTAATTCCAAAGCCCCATACTCCATTGCAATGGGAAGGTTATGATTTTAAAGATATAAAAACTAAAACCAGATATCTGAAAAAAGAAATGAAGAAATATAACATTAAATGTGAAAGTCCTAAAAAAAGTATGATTCAATATATATTGTCCTGTGGAAATAGGGACATTGGTGACACTATTGAAAAATCATTAACAAAAACAGTTACCCTAAAAGAATGGAAGGAAATACTTCCAAAATATGAAATTGATAGTGAATTACCCTGGGACTGCATTGATGTTAGTGTAGAAAAAAGATTTCTAAAAATAGAACACAAAAGACTAAAAAATTTGAAGCAAACCCCATGGTGTGAAACAAGTCCATGTTACAATTGTGGAGCCTGTGAAAAAATTACTAGAAAAAAATAAAATTACTATAATAAATATATAATATAATAGCGAGGTAAAAATTTATGATTAATCCAGCAAGTAGAACAAAATCAATTGAATTATCACAAATAAGAAAAATGTTTGAAATTACCAACCCAGATGCAATAAACTTAGGAATTGGAGAACCTGATTTCAATGTGCCTGAAAATATCAAAGATGCAATGAAAAGATCAATTGATGAAAATGATACTCATTATACTCCAAATAAAGGATATATTGAATTAAGAGAAGCAATTGTAGATAAATTCAATAAAGACAATGGAATCAAAACCAACCCAGACAATATTATTGTTACTGTTGGTGCAAGTGAAGCATTATACATGTGCGCCCAAGCATTTATAGATGCAGAGGACGAAGTAATTCTTCCAAATCCTAGTTTCTTATCATATGAAGCATGCATAAACATGGCTGGTGGGAAAATAGTCCCAGTTGACTGTAAAATGGAAAATGAATTTAAATTAAAATCTGAAGATGTTTTAGATAAAATTACTAAAAAAACTAAAGCAATCATGTTGAATTCCCCATCAAACCCAACTGGTGCAGTAATGGAAAAAGAAGATATCAAAGCTATTGCAGATTTATCAATGGATTATAATTTTTTAATAATTTCTGATGAAATCTATGAAAAAATTATCTATGACAAACAGCATCACTCTCCAGCAAAGTATAGTGATAATGTAATTACATTGAATGGATTTTCAAAAACTTATGCTATGACCGGATTGAGAATTGGTTATTTAACAGCAAATGAAAACTATACTGAAGAATTGCTTAAAATTCACCAGTACAATATAGCCTGTGCAAGTACCGTAGCACAAAGAGGAGCATATGAAGCATTAACCGGACCACAAAACGAAGTAAATAAAATGGTTAATGAGTTTAGAAAAAGACGTGATTTAATTGTATCAAGATTGAATGAAATGGGATACGAAACTGTAAATGCCGAAGGAGCATTCTATGTATTCCCAAAAATTGAAGATAAAGAGTTTGTTCAAAAAGCAGCAAAAGAAGGTGTCATAACAGTTCCCGGTGCAGCATTTGGAACTAATGGTGAAAATCATGTCAGAATGTCCTACGCAAATTCTTACGAAAATATTGAAAAAGCAATGAACATATTGGAAGAGCGTGTAGTTAATGGATGATTTTAGAAGCAAAGCAGGGACCAAAGCAGCTATCGTGGCAATAACTGCAAACTGCTTTTTAACTATTTTTAATGTGACAATTGGGATTACGTCTGGAAGTTATGCATTGGTTTCAGAAGGAGCTCATACTTTATCAGACATAGTAACATCAGTAATTGCTTATATCGGATTCAGAATTGGCCAAAAACCTGCCGACGCAGAGCATCCTATCGGACATGGACGTGCAGAAGCCATTGGAGGATTACTCATAGTATTATTTTTAGCATTTGTTGCTTATGAAATTATGGGCGGAGCCATTGAGAGACTATTGAATCCTTCTTTAATTACTGTACCTGAAACTCTTGCTGCTATAATGGCCGTTTTTGGAATCATAGTTAATTTATCTGTCAGTGAATATATCATTAATATAGGGAAAAGTATTAGAAGCCCCGCAATTATTGCGGATGGAAAACATCAAAAAACTGACATATTTTCATCCGTTGCAGTATTATTAAGTGTTATTGTATCTAATATGGGTTATCCAATCTTAGATCCAATTATTGGATTAATAATTGGAATTTTAATTTTAAAAACAGCATATGAAGTCGGTAAAGAAAATATTGATAATATTATGGGAAAAGTACCATCTAAAGAATTTATAAATAAAATAAAACAAGTTGCTGATAGTACACCCCATGCACAAGAAGCACATAATATTAAAGTTGATTATTTAGGTTCTTATGCAGTAGTAAGTTTACACATAAAAGTAGATGGAAACATAAGCGTTAATGAATCACATAAAATTGTACATGCTGTAGAAAATAATCTCTTAAAAGAAATCCCAGAAATAAAATATACAATGGTACATGCTTGTCCAATTGGATTAGAATACAATCATGACCAAGAATTAAATGAAAAATAATAAAAACGCCGGGACCGGGATTTGAACCCGGGTGATCATATGATCATCGGATTAGCAGTCCGACGCCGTACCAGGCTGGGCCATCCCGACAACATAAAAAAACAAGTATAATAAATTATATGTTAAAACTTATTTATAAACTTAATTATTTTTATTAATGGCACGTTCAGAAGTGGACTAATCTCAAAAAAATAAGTGATCTAAAAAACCCAACTCCACCCCGGGATTCTACAAGCATCGCATGTTAATAGTAGAGCTGCTCCCTTCCGGGCCTGACCCATTCCCATATTAAAGATGACTAATTTTTACCCTCCAGTAAAAATCTCATCACCACCAATCCTGCAGGACGAGGTTTCTATGTTGTTTTTTCTAGGCTTAAATTCTCTTAAAAAGCCGCCTCCTGAACTTCGACCGCACCAAAGGGGGTATGTGCTTACAGAGGACCCCTAACCCTCCAGTCTAGCCAGTATAATATATGAATTTAATATTATATAAATGTTATCCAAAATTTATCATAAATATCAGAGAAAATATTAAAAGAAAAAAATAAAAAAAATTTCTAGAAATAACAATTATTACAGTAACTAACTAAAAAAACGTAAAAAATAATTAAAATAAATAAAAAAGATATAAATTAAAATATTTCCTGAATAATGTCCCCATCAGAAATAATACCCACTAATTTACCATTTTCAACTACTGGAAGTTGATTTAAAATACCTGAAGAAGAAACACCTTCTTTCATTATGTTAATTGCAGTTTCAAGAGTGTCTTCAGGAGATATGGTAACGACTGATTTTATCATTATTTCCTCAACACTTGTTCCCAATTCATATTTATCTAGGATTAAATTGTGTCCAACATCTGTTGCAGTTATAATCCCTATTAGTTTATCCTCTTCAACAACTGGAAGAGAACTAACTTTATGTTTCATCAATTTTTCAAAAGCATAAACAACATCAATATCTGAAGTAGTAGTAATTACATCAGTTGTCATTATCGCTTTCACTTTCTTGTTTAACATCTTCTATTCCTCCGAATTTTTCAAGAATATCATTTACCATGACATCTATAGTTTCATTAATATCCACATTGTTAATAACATGCGCATCATGAATTTTAGCCTGTTCAACTAAAAACTGTTGGGTTTTTCGAATAGTAGTGAAATTTTCCATATACCGTTCAAGAGATCTTTTTACCCACGGCTGTCTGCATCTGGAATAAAACCTTTGTTTATGTGCTTCTTCATCATCAACAGTCAAAGTAAAAATAATTATATTATTATTATCTATCAAATCTTGTCTGATAAAACCAGGAACAATATGAACACCTTCAATGATAGTACTGATACCTTCTTTAACAGACCTTTCAATAATAGCTTCAATACCTACATTAACAACATCCACATGACTAATGAAACCTTCAATAACTGAATCAATGCGAATAGAAGGAGTCCTTATACTCTGATACGCATCAAAACTAGATTTATGAATTACAGGACTTAACTCTTTAGATACAATTTTACGCATTACCTCACGAATCATATCTGTGCTGATAAGATTTTTTAATCTTAATCTATTAGCCAATTCAAAAGCCATTGAAGATGTTCCAACACCAGATGCCCCACCAATTAAAATAATCAACGGTTTTTTAGAAGTTCTTAAAGATCTCCAATTTTTATATTTTTTAGCAATCTTAGGGTCTATTCTATCAAGATGTCCTAAAACAACATTTGCCAAATCCAAACTAGAAATTTCAGTAATATTCTTTTCAATCAACTCTGATTCAATATCACTAGCAATATCATGCGCTCTTTCAGTTCCAATATCTGCAACATTAAGAGAACGAGACATTATACCTTTAGAAAAAGGTTCTTTATATTGTTTACCATCTACATTGCCAATAACCCAAATCATAAAATCACTTACTAATATAATCTGATTTTATATTTTTAGTTATTGTTAAATAAAATTTGTTATTTGATTTTTACAAATAAAAAAAATAGAAAAAAAAGATGAATTAAAATCCTATTCATCTAATGAAATAAGACTTAAATCATAATTGGAACCATCTTTAATATCTATTAAAACAGCACCATTATCTTTAAGCATACCAGGATTTGCTACATCGGTTGTTTTTCCGATTTTACTAATTGACCTTGCTTCATGAATGTGACCACAAAGATTTATTTCAGGTTCAAATTCATATATTGATTTTTGAATTCCTGAACTTCCAACGTGTTCACCATTTTCAACTCTATCTGCTGCAGTATTAAAAGGTGGGGCATGAGTAACTAATATTCTTACTTTAGGAACATCAGAATTGTAAACATAATCATAATTTGCTAATAAATCATAAACAGCAGCATATATTTTATCATCATCCATTTCACCAGGAGTATTGAATGGAGTAGGATTAGATCCGCCAAATCCAAATAATATCGCATCCCCATAAGCAATAATATTATTATGAAGACAGAATGACACATCATTAATTGCATTACATATTCCTGTTGGGTCACAATTACCAGGAATAGCAATTACATCCACACCGCAGTCTGCTACTTTATTAATGAATGTTGAAACAAAATCTAAAGGTCCGAAATCAGTTATATCTCCTAAAATTAAAACTAAATCAATATCATCATTATTATTTAAATAATTATATAAATTTTCGTTTTCTTCACCATGAACATCACTAATTGCTAAAATTTTAGTCATATAATCACCTCATTGTTCTAAAAAGAAAGATCCCATCTCTTTCAATCCAATTTGAAGATCAGGTTTATCCCCATGTAATTCGACAGTAACATCATCTTCAAATTCTATAATAAGACCATTCCACTCTGCAATTTCCTGAACTCTTTCTTCTGCTAATGGAACTTTTAAATTTATTCTACCAGTAGTTAACCCCGGAGGAGTATTTACAATGAATTTTGACCTAGATTTTGCAAATTCAAATACTTTTTCGCCTCTCATGACTCGTTTCAATAAATCAAGCCATTCATCAACATATTCTTCTCCTTCTTGTTCTGCAAGAGTTAAAAGAGTTCCTTGAATATTATTTAATGACATTTCAGCTTTTGCCAAACCATTGATTAATTCAGGATGAGAAGGGTCTCTTTTATAGGAACTAATAGTAGATCTAATTATCCCCATCTCAGGGTTAATACCCTTAGGAATCTCATATCCCTTTTTATTTAAATCAGTTATGAGATGATGAAGAACTAACCAATTTTGTTCAGACGGTAAGCTCATAAATGTCCACCTATAATTTTTAAAGTAGTATGGTTAATTTTAGCATCAGCATCTTTTAATTCATTTTCAATTTGACTGATATTTTGATAAGAATCTAAGAATAATACATGATGGGTTGAAGTACCTGCAATATTTAAAATTGCAATTTCATCGTCAGATTTTAATTCTCTTTTTTCAATAGTTGCTTTGAATTGAACATAAGGTTCATATTCTTCAGGAAGGTCTTTATATTTAAATATACCATCTAAAGTTGCTAAAAACATAATTTTCACCTATACATATTGTAGTTTATTTTATCTTATTAATCATATATAAAAGTACTTACGAATTATTCGTATAGTTTCAAACAAAAAAAATAATTCATAAAAAAAAGGTTATCCTAGGATAACCTATCCGAATTGTGTTTTCAAGGCCTAAAATAAAAAAAATAAAAAGGAAAAAAATCCTTTAAATTTATTTAGCGTTTTCACCTAATGCTTTTGCAAGTGCAGGAGTTGCATCGATTCTTTGAGCATCAAAGGTTAACTCTTCTGGAGATAATCCCATAGCTAAACCGTATAATTGAGCTAAGTGGAATACAGGAAGAGCAAAGTCAGTTCCGTATTTTTCGTTTACTTCAACTTGACCTTGGTCAAATTGTAAGTGGCAGAACGGACATACGTTAACGATAGCATCTACACCAGCTTCGGTCATGTGGTCGAGTTTTTCTTTGGTGAAACTAGTAGTTACATCTAAATCTCTAGATCTTAAACCTCCACCAGCACCACAGCACATCATTTTATCTTTGTAGTCAACTGATTTAGCACCAGTAATTTCTACAAGTTCATCTAAAATAGATGGATTTTCAGCTTGATCTTCAATACCAATAGTTTCAGTAGGTTTTAAGAAGTGGCAACCGTAGTGAACAGCAACATTTAAGTCTAAAGGTTTTTCAATTAAAGAAGCTAATTTTTCGTAACCAACATCATCTCTTAAAATTTGAGCAAAGTGTTTAACATTAATAGTTCCTTTATATTCTCTGCCAATTTCAGCTAAGTTTTTGTTAATTTCAGCTTTTTTATCTTCATCTTCTTTTAACATGTGGTTACATTCAAATAATGAACCGAAACATCCGTTACATTCAGTCATGATGTCTGCACCCATGTCTTCAGCAATAGTTAAGTTACGTGCTGCAATAGTAGCCCAGGTTTCCTCATCGAAAGAACCGAATACACCTGGAGCAGGACAACAAGATGCTCCTTCCATATCTTTTAATTCAATATCTAAAGCTTCAAATAATTTTCTGGTAGCTTTTTCAACACCAGGATAACGGTTGTTCATGATACAACCTAAGAAGTATGCAATTTCCATATTATAACTCTCCTAATTAATTTATTCTTTTAATCCGCCGGTTGCTTCATCGTAACCGATTAATTCGTCAAAACCAGTAAGTTTACATATTTTTTGAACTTCAGCTAAAGCTTCTGGATAAGCGTGAGTTGTTGGTGGAATTTCTGAAAGACCAATTTTTGCTCTTAAAGCTTTAGTTGCATCGTTGATTGGTACACCGTGTCCAGTGTTCATTACAAATACACCAGTCATTTTGTGTGGTTTTGCCATGTATCCTGCATGAGCAGCAATGTTACGTGCTTTTTTGATAATTTCTACAATTTTAACACTTCTGAGACATCTTTCTTGACAGGTGTAACAAGTAGTACACATCCATAAAGCATCATCAGAAATAACTTCTTCTTTTAATCCTAATAAACATTTTCTGACAATTTGTCTTACTTTATATGGGGTTCTTCTTCCAGATGGGCAACTTCCACTACAAGTACCACATTGGAAACAGTGTTTAACAGTTTCGATTCCAGCATCGATGAACTCAGCAGTGAAATCTGGGTCACGATTACTATCATTTAATAATTCTTTATCAGTTAATAAAGTCATATTATCTCCTTTTGTATCTTTATTTGAATTTTCTTCAATTTCATCAGCATCTACTTCTTCAGAAGCTTCTTCAACTTCTTCAGCTGATTCTTCGACAATAATGTCTGATTCAGATTCACCATCTACAGAAACTTCGACTTCCTCAACAGCCTTAGTTTCTTCCACAATTTCTTCAGATGAAACTTCTTCAGTTTTAGAAACGCTAACAACAGTCTCTTTTTCTATTTTGTCGCCTTCTAAAGTTTCGATGTCTTTTTTAAAAGCTAATTCTTTAGAACCGTCCTCTTTTTTTTCAAAAGAAACAGATACATCTACAGTTCTTTTAGAAGTAACTTCGACATCATCAGATGTGTTTGAAACATCAGCCTTGATGTCTTTTTCTTCTTTTTCTCCTTTAAATAGATTTTTAAGACGATTTACTATAGACATTGAAAACACACCTCGGATAATCATAGGATAATCTCCTCAAATCCATAATAATAATATTTAAAAATACATATATAAAGGTTACTAAATTTTTTACTACTGTAATCTAAATGATTACACTTAATAAAAAAATTTTTATTAACCTAAAACGATAAACCATATATTAAAAATAGATAGGATAGAAATAAATGATAAAAAAATTCGAAATTAAATCACATGACGGACCCGGAAGATTAGGAAAACTTGATGGAAAATTAACTCCTAAAATTTTTTATGCCAATGATTTAAAAATAGCACCCAACCAGGGTTCAGCATATAACATTGACCGCGAAATTGCGGAGTTTAATGTCAAAGAAACATTGAAATTAGCTAAAGAACATGTTAATGAATCAGACATTGCTGTCATCCAAGGTTCAAAATATGTTGATTTAAGAGTAGAATGTTTAAAGCAACTCGAAGAAATTGGATACAATGGGTTTATTATAGCAAATGGAGATGCACTTTTAACAAATCCTCGAGAATTAGTTGATGTTATTATTTCACTAAAAAAAGAAGCTAAAAAAACAAGTTACTTTATTTTTTCATTTGCAGAACTTTCATTTATGCCAATATTAACATATATGGGGATTGATGGATTTTTAGTTGATTCCGCAAATTATTATAGTCATTTAAATGTATTACAAACACCAACCAAAGCATATGACTTAAATAAGTATCCAATTTTTGAAAATATTGACCAAAAAGAGTTAGAAGAAAAAAATATAGAAAATATGGAGTTTGTAATAAAGGAAATTCATGCACATATAAAAAACAATTCATTGAGAAATTTAGTAGAAGAGAGATCAGGCACAACACCTCAAAACATCTCAACTCTAAAAATTCTTGATAGAACACAAATGGAATACCTACTCGAATACACACAATTATTTTAATATCCTAAAAGTTTGAATCATGTTTTTGAATTGTCTTTCAGATTCACCGGAAACATCCAAAGTTCTCAATTCAAAAATATAAATATCTCCTTTTTCAATAAAAACATAAGTATGAATATCAAAGTTGATTTCAGGAGTATCCATATTGGCTTGAAGTTTGATTGCGTCCATGCCTGCAATTTGAACAAAATCAGAAGATATGATAACACCACCATCATCTGAAATTGCATCTTCCATAAAAATTTTATAATCGTCCAGATTAGTGGCAGTTGGAAACATTACAGCATTAATAAGGTTATCCTGACCTTTGGATAATGTGGCAATACAATCTGGATTTGATAAAATATCTGCTTTTTCAACTTCCCACCCACTAGGATATTCAAAAATAATTTTTCCAGTATTAAATGTCCTCATAAATCAATCCTCTTTTTTAGATGAAACTTCGATAGTTTCAGGAGTTTCTTCAATAGTGTCAATATATTTGGAGAATGGTTCTGGAAGTTTTGGCATTACTTCTTTTAAAATTTCCGCCGCATCAAGTTCCAAAGCTTGTCCAGAAAGCAACTGTTCAACATCAAAATCAAAATCAAATGGTTTAAGTAAATCTTCAGTAGGAACTCTTAAGTTAATCTTGTTTTTATTTAAAATCATCTTTAAAGTACTTGTATTTCTAATTTGCTCATTCATGTCTTCAACAGTGCTTTTTATATCATATGCTATTGCCTTATTCTTTTCATTCACATCATGTTTTGATTTTTCAATTGATTTTTCCAAATCCTTAATTAATAGCGCGTTTCTTCTGTTGATATTGTCACGAGCTTCATCAATTACCACATTAATAGCATTTAAAATTGATTTGTTGAGTTCTACATTATAAGCCAAAATCATTTTATTTTTATAATCAAGTTCTTTAAAAATAGCCACCCTTTCATCATCGATTTGGGTAATTTTTTTATTTAACTCATGAATTTCATCTTTAGCCTTTAAAAGCTCTTCTTTATCGGTTAATTGCTCTTTCAGAGAATCTACATCATCAAAAAATGAACCCTTAAGAGTTTGAATTTGATCTTGAAGTTTGGCTATTTCATCATCTTTTTCCTGAATAGTTTGATTAAATTCATCTATTTTTTCATCTGAAAACTGATTATCAATCAGATTTTCATAATCTTTCTGAGCAAGAACTTTTACTAATTCATTATCCTCAAAAGGATCCTCTTTTTTAAGACTAACTTGTTTTTGTTTGGATTCTTTTTCGACAGCGTTACCATCTTTATCTTTACTAGTATATTTTTTAGTATAAACCCGAACAGTTCTAAATTCATCACGTTCCATTATTGACACCACTCTATACTAATAAATAAGATTTGTTTAATTTAAATAGTTAATTATTATTAACTGGGAAAAAAAGAAAAAAAAGAAAAAATAATTTTAATTATTTATCTTCTTTTTCAATCCACAACAACATAGCCTCTTCAATTGCTTTAGAATACCATCCAGTTTTGAATAACATCTTACTGGAGGCCAATCTGCGAAAATTCAAGTCAATGTCATTATTGACACTAATTGTTACACGTTTGTTTTTAGACATAGAAATAGATAGTACACAATAGTTAATAAATGTTTTAGTCCTTTTTCAAGTCATTTTAGCATATGAATTTGAATATTGAAATTTTTAAAAAAAAATGAAAAAATGAAAAATGAGTTCTTACTAAACCAACACCCACTCATTGTATCCTAAATGTTCATAGTAATTTCCGTCAGGCCCCTCCCGGATTTCACCAGTGTAAATAGTTCTGCCATCCTGATAACTATAAAATGCACCGTAATCCTCCTCATAGTCAGAATAATCATACTCAGTTTCTTCAATTTCGTTAATTGTTATATTTTTAACGGACATACTTGACTGCATATCATCATTACCTGCATATGTACAATTTACGGTATACCTTCCAGCACCATAATCCATTTTTATTTTTGCACAACCTTTGCTATTGGTAATGACAGAATTATTTTCTTTAATACCTTCACCAGTTATAATAACTTTAATAGTTTGATTAACAATTGGAGTTCCATTATTATCAGTCAGTTTAACAGTTATCTCATTTCCTTTATCAATAGTACCATTACTTCCAATACCTATTTTTGTAGGCTGTTTGCCAAATAATGAAAAAGCGGATGATGAAGAAATAACCATTGCAAGAATTAGTACTATCATAACACCAAACAACATTCTATTTTTATTCATAAAAACCACCAGTAAATAACAATTATAAATTAATACTTAAATAGTTTATTGAAAATTATAATTTATATTATAGTATATTTCTTAAAGTTTTTACCATTTGCATATTACTTTTCATTTGCTCTCTTTGGTTTTATTTAAATATGTTATGTTATATTATAATAATTATTGTATTATTTTTTAGGGAATTTGTGTTTTCTAAAAAAAATAATTAGAATTATATAATAAAATAATATGGGAGTGTTATTTTTTTTATGGTTAATGTTGTGAATAAAGGTTTAAAAGTGGAGATTCTTCCTGATAATAATATGATGCAAGTATTGAATCAAAATATTGGTAATGCACGTTTTATCTGGAATAATATGCTTTCAAGATACAATGATTTATATAAGTTGTTTTCTAGTCATGATTGTCATTTAAATCCCAATATTGGAAATTTAAATGCTATTTTAAAGATGTTAAAGCAAGAGCATTCTTTTTTATGTGAAGGTGAGTCTACAAGTCAGCAGCAAGTATTTCGTGATTTAAATAAAGCTTTTACTAGTTTTTTTAAAGGTAAAAGTGCTTATCCTAAGTTTAAATCTAAGAAAAATCCTAAACAATCTTTTAGGATTCAAAAAAACGGAAACAATATTCGCATAACAAACAGACGCATACGACTAGCGAAATTAGGATTTGTTCGTTACCATACAAGTAAAGAATATCGTAAATTATTAAAATCTTCAAAAATCAACAACATAACCATTAAAAAAGAAAACGGAAAATACTATGCCCTAATAAACATTATTACAAGTGTTAACGAATTAAAACCCACTGGAGAAAACATTGGTATTGATTTAGGACTAAAAAATCTGGCAACACTATCCAACGGCCAAGAGATAACCAATTTCGACCTAAAACATGAAGATCAGATGATAAAAAAATACCAAAAGAAACTATCCAGACAAAAATACATGAGCAAAAACTATCAAAAAACACTAAAAAAATACCATAAATGGCTAAACAGAAAAAACAACAAAACACAAAACGCATACCACCAATTCAGCAAATACCTAGTAAAAAAATATGATACCATAATAATGGAAGATTTAAACATCAAAGGAATGTTCCAAAACACCAAATGGTCACAAAAACTACAAAAAATTGGATTATACAAACTACTAAACATGATAAAATACAAATCAGAATGGTATGGAAAAACATTCATACAAATAGACAGATTTTATCCATCAAGCAAAAGATGCAACATCTGCGGATACCAAAAAAACAACCTAACACTCAAAATACGAGCATGGAAATGCCCCATCTGCGGAACACACCACCACAGAGACATCAACGCAGCAAAAAACATCTTAAACGAAGGACTAAAAACACAAAATCATACAAACATGTGAAAAAAAATATTTTTTCACTGAACCCATAAGTCGATGGGAGATAGCTTGACAAATCTTAATACACAAGTATTAACAGCCCAAGAATAATTTTACAAAAATGGTACAAACATTAAGTAAAAGACTATAAAATCAAATAAAATTATACATATACACACATAATTAAAAAAAAAGAGGAGCATTAAAAATGAGTATAAAAAAAGTTGTAGTAGCTGGAGGAGGAGTACTTGGAAGCCAAATTGCATTGCAATCTTCATACTGCGGATTTGATGTGACAATATGGCTTAGAAGTGAAGAATCAATAGAAAGAGCAAAACCCAAATTAGAAAGGTTTAAAAATATCTATATCAATACCCTTGAACAAATGAAAACAGATGCAAGTGCATATTGCAGAGGTTTAAGTAAAAAAAGAGATTTAACTGAAAATGAAATCAATGATTTAAAAAAGAATGCAGAAGAAGCTTATGAAAGTTTAACATTAACAACCAGTTATGAAGAAGCAGCTTCAGATGCAGACCTGATAATTGAGGCAATTGCTGAAAATCCAGAACAGAAAATAGCTTTTTATCAAGAATTAACAAAATATATGGATAAAAAAACAATTCTTGTGACCAATTCATCAACATTACTTCCATCAATGTTTGCAGAATATACCGGAAGACCAGAAAAATATCTTTCACTGCACTTTGCAAACACAATTTGGAAAAATAACACTGCAGAGGTAATGGGTCATCCTGGAACAGAACAAGAGTATTATGATGAGGTAGTTAAATTTGCCGAAGACATAAATATGATTCCTTTAAAACTTAAAAAAGAACAACCTGGATACATTCTTAACTCATTATTAGTTCCATTCTTAAGTGCTGCGGAATCACTACTTGCAAATGATGTTGCAGACCATGAAACCATTGATAAAACTTGGATTTTAGCAACAGGTGCACCTGCCGGACCATTCCACATATTAGATATTGTAGGACTTACAACAGCATACAATATTATAATTATGAATCCAGAATCACAAGACCCAAATTCCACTCCAGGCAAAATAGCTAAAATGCTTAAAGCAAAAATAGATGCGGGAGAAACAGGAATTAATGCCGGAAAAGGATTTTATAAATATTAAATCCTTTTTTTTATTTTTCGAAAACCAGACATCATACTCAAATTTTCCAAAGCCACACCAAAATAATTATTAAAAAAATGAAAATCAAATAAAAACATTTATATGCAATAAAAATATAACTAATAAACGATGTGAAATAATATTCATATCTTTATATGAACATCAGTCAATCATTTTATAATCTCCAAAAATGTTTAGAATATGTTTCATTATTAGGAAGTAGAAAACACTACTTCCACTCCCCCTTTTTAAAAAAAACTAAATTTCATCCAATATTTCTGGGTCAGCTCCAGCTATCTCAACCAAATACTCCGCTTCAACAATATGAAGTTTAGAAGGAATAATAATACAATGAAGAGGACCTCCAAAATCAAAATCAATTAAATCTGAAATTTTACCTGCTTTAACAACCACATCACTAGAACCAACACGCGCAATACCCATTGCTAAGGTCTCTTCTGTAATCAAACCATCACGGCCAAGATTATCCTTGATATTCATAAGATATTCCAAACCCTGATTAACTGTCATATATCGATCTTTATGAGCTTGAATATCAAGCAAAACAAGAGTATGCAAATCCATTTTCAAATTCTCTTCAATAGACTCATAAGGAGACTTCGGATAAAAATTATAATCTGGGAAAGGTATTGTTGTTACCTTACCAAATTTATATCCCTGAAGACCAGAAATGGCCGGCGCAGAAGATAAAATTGAAGAACCATGTATTACTTCATATTCAATTCCCTTTTTAGAGCATTGAACCAAAAAATCACTGTGAGTAGTTGCAATTAAAGGGTCGCCACCAGTGATTAATGCAACATCGGCAGTTTGGGCTTCCCCAATAAATTTGGACTCTTCTTCAACTTCATTCCTAACTAATATTTCAATTTTTTGACCCACCAATTCTTCAATAGCTTCAAAGCTTGAACCAAATAATCTTGATGTGAAAAATTCAGCATAAATTTTATCAACATTTTTTAAACATTCCAAACCTTTAAGAGAAATATCTTTATGGTCAAATAAACCTAAACCCACTAAATAAAACATATACATTATATAAGAATTTAAACATAATAAATCTTATGAAATGTGTAAAAGTTCCTTTAAGACAGTTAAATGATACTCGTATAAAATTAATGGAAAAAGGCATAATGAGTATGGAATATAGAATTAAAGCTTGTGATGATTATGGATATATTCCCATTACTGAAGATATCGAAGATTATGAAATTGATGATATCGAACTAGAACCAATGAAAAAAGTTCCACATAATTTTTCTGAATTACTTGAAGATGAACTCAACAGCGAAGAAATTGAAAACCTACGAACATCATTTGACACCATAGGCGATGTTGTAATTTTAGAAATTCCTGAAGATTTACAGGATAAAAAACAGCTCATTGGAGATGCCGCACTGAAATTTACAAAAAGAAAATCCATTTACATGAAAAAAAGTGCAATCAAAGGAACAACAAGAGTGAGAGATTTGGAATTTTTAGCCGGTACAGATAATTCCATAACAATACATAAAGAACATGGGGCAAGGTTAAAATTAGATGTAAAAGAAGTTTATTTTTCACCAAGGCTTGCAACTGAAAGAAAAAGAGTAATGGAGAGTGTTAAAGATGGTGAAAAAATACTTGATATGTTTTGCGGAATCGGACCATTCCCTATTGTAATTGCCAGAAATAAAAATGTTGACATAACTGCAGTAGACATCAATGAAGAAGCAATAAAATATCTGGATGAAAATATCAAACTCAACAAACTCAAAGGAAATATCAATACTTACTGCGGTGATGTTCGTGAAGTTAGCAAATCATTTAATTTAAAATTTGACCGAATAATCATGAATCTTCCAGGTCTTGCATATACTTTTCTTGATGTTGCTTTTAATTTAATTGAAGATGGTGGAATAATTAATTATTATGAGTTTTCTGATTCATATGACCAAGGAATAAATCGATTGAAAAATACATGTGAAAAATTAGGAAAAGACATTGAAATAATAAATACACGTAAAGTTAAATCCACAAGCCCCGGAGAGTGGCACGTGGCTATCGATGCAAAAATTAATTAAAAAAAAAAAGAAATAACAAAAGATATGGTTAATTAAGACATAGCCATACCTATACCAAGAAGAGATATTCCAAATAACATCACTAAGATAATAGACAGTACAATCATAACAACACCCACAATAATAATATATTTGGAGTGTTTTCTGAGATATTCACTTTCATCACCTTTAGTGAAGAGGAGTACTAACCCTAAAATTATTCCTAAAATAGGTATTAAAATAGCGAGAACATATCCCACAATTGCAAAAATTTGTTCATTTTCCATAAATTCACCTCTTAAACTGAACTATATTAATATTTGAAAAATAAATTATATAAATATTTATAAATTCCACTTTCTCAAAAAAAAAGATTTAGAGGATATATCCCCTAAATTCCAAATATCAAGTAAAGAACGAAAATAACAACTAAAACCCATACTAAAGGATTTAATTCTTTATATTTTCCAGCTGCAATTTTTGTAACAGCATAAGTGAGGAATCCGAATGCAATACCTAAAGAAATAGAATAACTTAAAAGCATCATCAGAATAGTTACAAAGACAGATGCAACAATAGCAAAGTCATCCCATTCAATTTCCCTAATTTGGACAAACATCAATACACCAACAATTACTAATGCAGCAGAAGTAACGGAAGAAGTAAACAGTGCCAGTACAGCAGGGGCAATAAATACTGATAAAATAAATAAAATACCAGTTACGATTGCAGTAACACCTGTTCTTCCACCAAGACCTATACCTGTTGCACTTTCAACATATGCAGTTACAGTACTTGATCCAAAAACAGCACCTACAATTCCTCCAAGTGCATCACTAATAAATGCCCTGTTAATTCCTTCTGTAGTACCATCTTCATTTTCATATCCACACTCTTTAGCAAGAGGAATCAAAGTTCCAGTTGTATCGAAAAATGCAACAAATAATAATGAGAACAGAATTACAATCATTCCCGGAATATTTTTAAATAATTCACCAAATCCTGAAATAAATCCTCCGAATACACTAAAATCTAAGTTAAAAGATACCCAAGTAGTCGGAACAGAAGGCATTACAACACCCGGTGTGGCATATCCAAGTCCTGTATATATAACTCCTATTATTGCAGTTATTACCAATCCAAAGAATACAGCTGCAGGAACTTTTCTAACATATAAAACCAATGTTATTATAATACCAACCAAAGCAAGGCCTACGGATGGTGAAAGTAAATTACCAACACCAACAATTGTTGAAGGATCACTTACAACAATCCCTGCATTGGAAAGCCCTAAAAATGCAAGGAAAAAACCAATACCAGAACCTATAGCCAATTTTAAATCTTTTGGAATTGAATTTAAAATAGCTTCCCTTAAACCAACAATTGTAATAATGAAAAATAGTACACTTGATAAAAATACTGCAGCAAGTGCAGCATGCCAAGACATACCCATACCCAAAACAATAGTATAGGTAAAAATCGCATTTAACCCCATCCCTGCTGAAAGACCAACAGGATAATTAGCAAGAAGCCCCATTATAATACAAGCAACACCAGAAGCAAGAGCAGTTGCAATAAACACCCCTTCCAATGACATTCCAGTTTGAGACAACATTCCAGGATTAACTCCCAAAATATAAGACATAGCAAGGAAAGTTGTGATACCAGCTATAACTTCTGTTTTGATGTTAGTATTATTTTCATCTAATTTAAAAAATTTATTTAACATATAACACCTCATTTGTGTAATATTATTTTTCTATATAGACAGTAATAAATTATTCGATTATATAATGAATTTAATTTTTAATAGGATTTTATTAAATTTAGTTAAAAAATATTATATAATTGATATTAAATCAAATAAATTATAAAAATAATTCAAATTATTGTAATTTTAAATGTATTTATTTAAACAGGACTAATGCCAAACATCAAAAATAGCCAATTTCAACATTTCTACAATATTAAAAAAATAATTCATTTAAAAAAAATTATTGAAAAGTAACAATAAAAAAAAATATTAAAAAAAAGTAGATAATTAGAATTGGATTCTGTTTCCAGTCCAATCGTCATCATCATTGAAAGCATTAAATTTCTTCTCATCTTCAAGATATTGATCCATATCCCTATATAATTTAACTCTGAAAATATCAGGGTAAGGTATATACAGCATGTCCCCGTTTTCACTAGTTTCTTTTACATAGGTCTCTTCAAATTCAATAATTGAATCATCTTCCTTGTTAAAATGATGAACTTCACTACCACACAATATTTTAAAATGTACGAAATCATCTTTTAATAATTCTTTAACCAAATCATCAATTAAAAGAGGATAATTAGCATTTTTATTACTTTTTATTTCCATATTCAATCCCCACATATCACTTCTATAATTTTTAAATTTCCACACACATTATGAAATTGAATAAACTAAATTTTCATTTTTAAAATAAAGCCCAATAATGAATCAAAATATATTATTCCATAACCATTGTGAAATTCATAAATTATGTTACATAAATATTTCATAATCCTAACATAAATAGTTATTGTAATACCATACCATCATTTAAATTGGGTCAATGATTCCTTTTTCAGTAATGATTCCTGTGATTAACTCTTTTGGAGTAATATCAAAAGCAGGATTTATAACTTCAGTTCCTTCAGGGCAAATTCTTGCACCACCATAATATCGAACTTCATCACCATCCCTTTCTTCAATAACAGTATCATAAATAGATATCTCATTATCAAAAGTGGAATATGGAGCCGCCACATAAAATGGAATATCATGATGTTTAGCAGCGAGTGCAACCATAAAAGAACCTACCTTATTAACAACACCACCTTTAGCTATCCTATCTGCACCAATTACTACTTTATCAATTCTTCCCTGAGACATTAAAAATCCTGAAGCAACATCCGGAATTAATTTAACTGGAATATTTTCCTGCTGCATTTCCCATACACTTAAACTGGCTCCCTGCCCACGTGGACGAGTTTCATCACAAATT
Organism: uncultured Methanobrevibacter sp.; assembly: GCF_946184425.1. Classification (GTDB taxonomy): domain Archaea; phylum Methanobacteriota; class Methanobacteria; order Methanobacteriales; family Methanobacteriaceae; genus Methanocatella. The sequence continues at coordinate 20,106 of NZ_CAMHFP010000018.1, forward strand.
ACATTAATATTTTTACCCTGTTCATGTGCAGCACGGATAACGCCTAAAGCAGTCCCATAATCAACACATGCAAGAGCACCTGCATTGCAGTGAGTTAAAATTGTATCCCCATCATCAATTATTTCAGCACCAAATTTTCCAATAGCCCTATTTGTTGCCATATCCTCATCATACATTTTTAAAGCTTCATTTAAAGGGTCATCACTATTCAATACTCTATCCACAGCCCAAAATAAATTAACTGCTGTCGGTCTTGCGGCTTTAATTTCATTTGCCGCTTTATATAAATCAACACCCTCTATATCCGCCAAAGCCATTCCAAAACCTGCAGTTACCCCAATTGCTGGAGCACCACGAACAATCATATCACGAATAGCTACAATAACATCCTGATAATTATCACAATAAACATAAGTTAATTCATCAGGAAGTTTTGTTTGATCAATAAGTTTTAATCTGTTATCTTCCCATTCAAGTGTTTTCATAATTAACACCATATAAAAAAAATATATAAAAAATAGTTGAAAGCATAATTAATTGTTAGTTTCTAAGCCTAATTTTTAGACAATTTTTAATTATGCTCTCCGCTTAAAATATCCAAAAAATGGATTGACTAGAGATGTATAAAAATACATCTAATTAATACTTATTATTAAACTACTTTATAAATCTTTATATCAAAGACATTAAATAGAAAATATTTAGAAAAATCAAAAAAAATTATGCATTTTCAGTCATAATTGGCACCACTTGTTTTTTACGTGATACAACACCTTCAAGCAATACAGTATTATCTTCCAATTTTACATCATATGCCTTTTCAACAAGACCAGCATCTTTACCCAATGCAATAACTTGAGAATTACTATTTACAATATCAGTAATTAAAAGCATGAATAAATCTAAACCTTCTTCATCAATAATTTTGTTGATGCCTGCTTCCAAATCACTTTTCATAGCCATTACATCAGAAATATCAGCAGTGTTAACTTGATTTACAATTGATTTTACATTTTTAAAGTCAATCTGTTTTGCATCTAAAGAAAGAATTTCATCAATAGTAAAACTACTTAAATCTGTTCCTGCTTTAAGCATTTCTAAACCGTATTCCTCAGCATTAACTTCAGCAATTTTAGCAAGTTTTTCAACAGTCATTATATCATCATCAGTTGTTGTTGGGGACTTTAAAAGTAAAGTATCGGAAATTATTGCAGACAACATTAAAGTCGCAATTTCTTTTGTGATTTCAACTTCATTCTCTTCATAAAGTTTGTATAAAATAGTTTCAGTACATCCAACTGGTTCAAATCTTAAAAATAAAGGATAAGATGTTTCTAAAGCTAACTTATGATGGTCAACAACTTTTAAAATATTTGCATTTTCTAAATTATCAACAGATTCAGCAGGAGAGTTATGATCAACTAGAATGACATTTGAACCATCTTCAACATTCTCTAAAAGCTCTGGTGCATCAATATTTAAATAATTTAAAATAAATTCAGTTTCTTTATTTATATTTCCTAATCTGTAAGCTTTTGCTTCACGGTTACCTAATTCATTTTCTAAGTTTGCCATTACAATACTTGATGTGATTGTATCACTATCAGGACTTTTATGTCCAAAAACATAAGTTTTAACCATATTATCGTTTCCTAAAAAATTTTATAAAAGTAATGTTATAAGATATCTTTTTTATCCATATTTAATATTACCATTAAATATGAAATTAACTAAAAATAAAAAAAATATTTAGTAATGACTTTGTGGAGTCATTCCTAAATGATGGTCTTCACTTTTCTTACCCGGTATTCCATAGGCATCAGCCCTGCATTGAGTACATGCTCTGAATACTGGAATAATCTCTTCAACTTGTTCCCTGACACTTTCCATCATAGAACAGTCAGGACGGGAATAATGTTTCATTTTAGCTAAAGGAATTAATGGCAATACATTCATTAATGCAGCACCACGTTTTTTAACTTCTTTTGCTATTTCAACAATATGTTCATCATTCAATCCAGGAATTAAAACAGAATTAACTTTAACAACCATACCATTAGCTGCTGCTTTTTCAACACCATCCAACTGATTTTTAATTAAAATTTCAACTGCATCATATCCTTTGTAAACTTTACCTTCATATTTTATGAAAGAATAAATATCCACCGCAATATCCGGATCAATTGCATTGATTGTAACAGTAACAGAGTTCACTCCAATTTCTGCAAGTTTATCAGCATACTTTGGAAGAAGAAGTCCGTTAGTACTCATACATTTTATTAAATCCGGTTGTTCTGTAGCTAATTTTTCGAAAAATTCGAATGTTTCTTCATTAGCAAGAGAATCTCCAGGACCTGCAACTCCCACAACGGAAATTGGTCCGTCAGCAGTGACTTCATTGACATGATTTATTGCGTCATCAGGTTTCATTACACAACTTGTTACTCCTGGCCTGTCTTCTTCATTATTGATATCCCTTGTACAGAAGTTACAAAAGATGTTGCATTTTGGTGCTACAGGCACATGTGCTCTACCTACTTTATCATGCATTTTTTCATTAAAACATGGATGTGCTTTAGTTATGTGTGCAAATCTTGAACCTTTATGATCAGCCATACTCTCACTTCCCCAATTATATAACTTCGTTAATTTGTATTGATACGAACAAATATATAAACTTTTCTATATACCACTGTTTAATTCACTAATATATTCATTAGCTTTTTCAATCCACGCATCTTTAATTAACTCATCAGTAGCTACAACACATACAATATTTTCAGTGGACAAATCTTTGATAATTTTAAAACCTTCAGGCAATATTCTAAAGATTGCATCATAGATACGTCTTTGCAAATTAGAATGAGGGTCATCTACCACCAATGATTCTAAATCCATATGATTACCAGACAGTTCTAACTGATATCTATTTGGCTGATAAATTTCATCTCTTGAAAACAATCTCCATAATCTTTTCAGAATATTTGGAAGATAATTTTCATTATCAACCAAAATGGTAGTAACATCATTATCATTATTATACATTAAATTAGCCACATCTTTAAATAAAACGACCTTAGAAGTTTTCTTCATTTTAATAGCTAAGACAAATACCGGGTCATCAGGATTAACATAAGCTTTTAAATCATCAACTGAAGCTCCAAGAACCAAATCTTGAAAGATTTGTTTAATGATGATCTCATAAACTTCCGCACCTTTTTTATCATAGCATTCAACTAACATTAAACCAACCCTTTATTTATTATCTTGTCTGTGTCCCATTCCAGACACTAAAAGAGCTGCACCAACAGCCCCAATATGTTGAGAGTATTCAGGCACAATAACTTCTATTCCACCTAAAGTATCACTTACGGCTTCAACAAGACCAGAAATTAAACTTGTACCACCCACTTGAATCAATGGTTCACGAATATCAATTTCCTGAAGTTGTTGTTCATAAACTTGTTCGGATACAGAGTGACAAGCCGCAGCAGCCACGTCAGCTTTAGAACCTCCCGCCGCCAATGTTGTAACAAGGTCCTGAATACCGAATACAATACAATAAGAGTTCAGCATAGCTTTTCTCCAGTCCCCTTGCACCGCAAGAGGACCTAACTCAGTAATGTCAACATCTAATCTACGTGAAGTCATGTCTAAAAATCTTCCTGATGCACCTGCACAGATACCGCCCATAGTAAAGTTATCAGGAATACCGTTATTTACAGTAATTACCTTGTTATCCATACCTCCGATATCCAATACAGTAGCTTCTCCTTTTTGACAATCTGCTAAATATACTGCCCCTTTAGCATTAACAGATAATTCTTCTTGAATAAGTTCTGCACCAAATTCCTGACCCATTGTGAATCTACCGTAACCAGTAGTTCCAATACCATCTAAGTCATCCCAATCATAATCTGTTTGGCCGAATGCCTCTGCTGCAGCTGTTTTTGCAGATTCAATAATATCTTTGGTAGATGTCCAACCAGTTCCAATAACCTCATTGTTTTCCATAAGAACTGCTTTTGTAGTGGTTGAACCAGAGTCTAGACCAAGAGTAAGACCTTCTTGTTTCTCACGAGCAAGAATACTTCTGCGTGTAACAGTAGTGGCCAATGCTTCCATACGAATAAACAATTCATCCGCTTTTGTTCTTTCAGTAAATGAATAAGTAACAACAGGAATACGAGTATTATTCTGAATAAAACGTCTTACTTCATTTCTAACTAATGCCGCTTCCGCACATCTAAAACAAGTTGCAATAAATACTGCATCAGGTTTGCATCTGCCTTCAACAATAGCCATAGCTCTTGCAATCATCAATTTTAAGCTTGAACTTTGAGCTGAAAAACCAAATTTTTCATAAGATTCATCAATATAATCCAAATCAATTTCAGGAAGAATAATTTCAGCACCAAATTTATTAGCTGCTTTTTCAATTTCCTTTTGAATTCCACTATATTCTGTTCCACATGAAACTAAAGCAATTTTTACCATTCTTATTCCTCCTCAATAGTTTGATCAAGTGAATCAACAAATTCATTTATTTGATTTACCATAACATAGGTCTCATCCTGATTTGTAGGATAATTGAGTTCCAATACTGGAATACCCTTATTCCTAAGTAAAAATATTGATAATTCATTAGTCCTTGCACAACCAATACAACCAAATCCATAAGGAGCTCCATCCACAACTATTGCCGCTTCAGCCTCATCTATAAGTGGGCCAATTATAGCCATTCTTCCACGAACGCCAGATGGCACCTCAATAGCTGCATATTTAAGTCCTTTTATCGGATCCTCTTCAGTAATATTCATTGGTGGAGAATCAATCTCCGGATCTTTAATTTTTTGTCTAATTTGTTTTTGTAAAACTAAAGGAGTATGACCTTTTCTTTCAAGTAAATCTGCCAAAATTAAGGAATTTGGAGGATAAACTGCAATCTTAACCATATTTTCACCACTTCATTTATTTTCTAAACATTCATCCACAATTTTTTTAAATTCATCAACATCAACTGGTTTTTTCTCTTCAACAGTAACATCTTTAGGATTTTCTAAAGCTTCTGAAACAAAACCAAGTATTCTATATTCTTTTTCCATTTGGTGGAAACCTTCCCTAGGCCCAAATCTATGACCTCTACATCTTCTAGGATCACCCGGAGCAAATCCTCTTTCTTTAGTGAAAATATGTGCAGGATCAAGTTTCCTTATTTCTTCAATTGCCTTGTAAACATCTGCACTTTTACCACTAATCATAGATCCATAACAAGTATTTTTAATTGTAAGCGGCAAATCAAGCATGTGAAACTCACTTACAATTTCTTGTTCACTTACATGAGCACCAGGGCCAATAAATATCATACGAGTAATTACATCCGGATCCCAATCTTCTTTACCTAAATCAGGACTCATGGTTAGATTCTGTGACATACACTACAACTCCTTCTTTTAAATTTTCAATGCTTTCATAATCAGAAACGACATCCCCAATAATATTAGTAGCCTCGAAACTTTCTGCAGTTGGACCAAATTCTGAATTATCTTCAAACCTGATACCAATTAAACCAACACTTTTTGAAGCCATATTAGTAATACCAATTTGACCTCTGACTACTTTATCTACAGGGTTATTTTCAGGAACTAAACCTTTTGCAGATTTTTTATCCCCTTCAAAAATAACAATGTGCATTCCAGGTACTGAAAAATGAACTTTAATTTGGCCAACTGGATTTTCCAAAAGACCGGATAATAATTTGAAGTATCTTACAGACCTCGGTGCATTTTCTGTGAATTTGATTACACATAAATCTTCTTTCTTTACAGCCTTGGTTACTACTTTTCCATTTTTCAATATGTCAATTGTATGTTTTGGAAGTTGTTCAACAATAATGGCATCATCATCAATTAATCCATCAATCATATGCTCAACACCAGCCGAAGACAACAATTCTGTTGCTTCTTTTTGAGTTTTATTTAATAACATCAATCTTTGTTGCTCTGATTTGACTGTAATGAAATCATTTTCTTTAGCAATATCAATAATTTCCATACCTTTTACAATTTTTCCAACAGTAGTATGATTTGGAGTCAATACCCTATTTTCACGATAGATAAAAAGCTTTCCGGTTCCGACACCAGTATTCCTGACAGTGATAGTTCCCCTAGTCCTTTGAGTAGTGTTTTCTTTAGGTTTTTCCAAACCAGACAATTCATAAAAACCTATAAAAGATTCACTGTCATAAGAAACTTTAATTCTACCATCTTTAATAAGTGAAAATAAGTGTTCAACACAAACAGGTGAAGATTCATCAACATCAAAAGAAATGTAAGTAAATAATTCATTTCCCTCTTCGAGTACAGTACTTAAATCAGAAACAGAAGCACTATCAGTTGTTGTACTTCTTTCAATGATTGGTTCTATACCTATTACTGAATCATCATCAGTCAAAATGTCTAAAGTTTTCTTACCTCCAATAATATGGGCGAAAATACCTTTATTGTATGGAGGAACACTATAAACATTTGTAGTATTCTCTTTAAGCATTATCAAATGTGTAGATTCATTACTAAAACTAGATAAACTTAAAACAACATCTCCCTCATAATATTTAAATTCATCAGAAGTAGGTTCTAAATCAGTTACAATAGGACCAATTGCAATCTCAGTTGAAGTAGACCACCTAATATTTAAATCAATGAAATCTTCATATTGGTTTTTCCAAACATCAACTAAAGGTTTTGCATCTTCAGATTCGTCCAGTTGAATAATTATAGAACCCTTATTTGTTTTAATCTTATACTTGTCAATATTTTTTTCAAGTTCCTTTTTTCCTCGAATTAAACAAACAATACTACCAGGAGTATATGGAGCATTTGTTTCATCAATCACATCTTGAATTGTAGAAGCATCTGCTACATCTATTTCTTCTCCATTAATTTTTATTAACATACAATCTCCTAATAAGAATTTTTAATATTATATATTTATAATCTTTTTATATATTAAAATTATTTATTTTGGATTCAAAAATTATATTAACACAAAATTATAACAGTTAAACTATGGAGGGTAAAAATGGAATTTAATAAAAAACATGTTATTTCTTTACTGGTTATTTTAATTATCGCAATTTCCGCATTTTCTGTTGTTAGTGCATATACTGGAACCGGTTTTTCACATAATATTCCCAGTTCAAAATATTATGATGTATCATCTTCAGATATTCTAAGCAAATACAGCGACACTAACTGCCATGTTGAAGAAACAGGAATATGTACAAAAGTTGTTGACGGAGACACAATTTATTTAGATAATGGCAAAAAAATACGTTTTGTTGGCGTGAACACACCAGAAAGAGGTGTTGAGGGCTATATAACCTCAAAAAATTTTGTTCAAAAACTATGCTTAGATAAAAAAGTCGGCATTGATATAGATGACTCCAAACATACTGATCGATATGGGCGAACACTTGCAGTAGTTATTGTTGATGGAAAGAATGTAAATGAGATGCTTTTAAAAGAAGGTCTTGCAGAAATCATGTATATGCCTCCAAGTGAATTTTACCCTTATGATTGGGCAAATGATAACACACAAGTTGCAAATTCCCACTCTTCCTCGTCATCTTCCAGTCATAGCGACAACAGTGATGACAGTTCCCATTCAACATCATCTGATTCAGGAAGCTATGTCGGAAATGCAAACAGTGGTAAATTCCATTTATCCAGCTGCAGTAGCGTGAATAAAATGTCTGAAGGAAACAAGATATTTTTCTCAAGCAGGGATGATGCAATAAATCAAGGATATGTACCATGTAAACGGTGCAACCCTTAATTTACTTTTTTTAATTGATTCTTCTATATTTCAAATATTCAATTTCTTTTTCAAATTGGTCTAAATCTTCAATTTCACCGTAATCATGTGAATTGTTAGAATACAATAATCCTAATGAATAACTAAATATCAAACTGACAATTGGAGCTAAAATACAGGAAGATAATAATATTCCCACAAATGAAATGGATAATATGAATATAAACACTTCATGCACAATTGCAAATAAAATCATCATTAAAATAATAAGTCCAATAATTTTCAATATTCCAATCTGTTTAATGTCATTGAAAACTTTTTTGAAACTTAATGCTTCAGTCAAACTATCATAATAAGCCAATCTGGCTGTCGCAATATATTTGAAAATTGCAAATATTATCATAACAATTACGGCCAAAATTAAGATTATTCCAAAATGAATAAATAAAACATTTAAACCATTTGCAGGAGAATTGAAAAAACCTGTGAAGAAATGAATTCCTAATGACATGAATAAAACAAAAATTATTAACCATGGAATTATATCATATACAATACTTAAAACTATCAAGTTCAATGTATCAATGAAATTCTTTTTGATATCAAATTTAGGACTTTCTGATGATTCTTCACATCCTCTTTTTATTACTGACAACAAATATCCTGGTAAAATAAAACAGACTATCATTGTGGAAATGAGCCCTAAAACCATTACATACTCATTCTTCAAATATATCCCAAAAAAGAAAATTAAATTTAAAGCAAACAAAAAACAAACAAATAAAAGTCCTTTTAAATTAATAAAAGGATATTTAAAAGAATTTAATATGATTTTACCGAATTTCATTAAAATCACCTAAATATAAATACTGGATTTTTATCCTGATTGAATACTTCAACAGTTTCACCATCATATGATAAATAAAGGGAATTGGAGTCTGTAACTTCACCGACAACTGCTGCCTCAATAGAAAATCTTGCAAGATATTCTTTAATATATTCACAGTAATCTTCATGAGCTGTGAAAACAAAGCCGGAACCGGGATACATTCTTAACCAATCAACCCAATCCACTTTTTCATTTTTAGGAATATCCTCTAAATTTACAGTTGCACCTTTTTGAGAAGTTTCCAAAAGCATTTCCAAGGTTCCCAAAATTCCAGGATTAGATATATCTTTTCCTGATTTGATATAATCATTTTCCGCCAAATATTGAACCGCAGTAATTTGATCCTGCACAATGTTTGCATCTTTATCATATGTGGTATCCCAATTTAAATTAAACATTTCATGAGGTTTGCCGTCCAAATCTATTGCAACTATAACCTTGTCGCCAACTTCAGCTCCAAAACTAGTAATTATTTTATCTTTTTGTGCAATTCCCACAATAGCCACTCCTAAAGAATCGCAGTCACCATCAGGATGTAAATGCCCACCAACCATAGGAACACCAAATTTTAAGCACCCATCTTTGATACCTCTAAGCAAATCTTCATAGATATCATCATTGCTGATAGACATTATGTTAACCATAGCTAAAGGTTTTCCACCCATTGCAGCAATATCATTCACATTTACCAATACTGCACAGTATCCTGCCCAATATGGATTTACATTCATTATCTGACCCCATATTCCATCAGCTGCAACTAACACAACTTGATTGTTTCCAATGTCTATTGCAGACGCATCATCACCAATATCAATAACCACATCACCAGAAACATTATAAGATTCTTTTAATAAAGAAATTACATTATCAATGGAGCTTTTACGTGATACTCCCTCAAATTCTTGAATAGATTTTACAAGACTTTTTAAATCCACTTAGACACTTCCTTCGCTATTTAATTAATATAATTTATTTTGTATTTACAATTAATATTTTTTATTATTCCAACAATTTTCTCTTCAACCTGACTCATACTTGAAAAATCAGAAATTACCTGTTTATCTGCAAACAAATCATTTTTAATATTTTGACCACAGACATCATCAAAACCACTTTCGACCTCAAAGATTATGGAATTTTTAGCCTTAAATCCATCTTCCACAACCTTATCCAAATCACCATCAGTTATTCCCACTATAGGTATATCAAATCTGTAAAGAATATCAGAAGATATCAATGTAGTGTCATCACCGACAGTTATAACAACATCACAATCCTTAAATTTATAAACATCCTCACCAGCATGGTCTAAAAAAGCAACTTTAAAATCATCATTTTTATTTCTTTGTAAAATACGCGGAGTTACTTTGGATTTTCTTAAAAGGCCTGTTTTAATTATTGCATTTTCAAGATCAACTTCACCTAATTTTTCAACACCATGTTTTTTAAGGGTGCCTCCAACAATATCAACAATAAAATTATCTTCTGCAATCAATGTGAGTTTATCAGAGTTAGTTTTCCCAATGACCACACTATTGACCATAATATTTTCACCAGGACTTACTCCATGAACTATTCTGTGAGTATGATTATCCGGAACATTATCCTGTTTGATATGACTTTCATAAACTTCATGAGGGCTGACTAAATCCAATTTCAATTTATGAGATAAATCTTCAGCCAAATCCATTGGTCCATTCCATGGTATAATGCTCCCATCCATTTCTCCAGGACGTTCTATTTGAATTAATGGAATATTATCTTCACTAATCTTTTCAGTATAATGATTATAGACCTTATATCCAAAAACTTGCCCAGTGACATAAGATTTTCCATAGTTAAGTAAAAAAATCACATCAACATTATCATCATGGAATATCTTTAAAGAATCACTTGGAACTAGTTTTTTATGAATATCTATAATATTTTCCAAACCTGCATCAATAACTGCAGTTCTACCCATAGTTCCTCCAAGTCGAGCGGCCACATCACCATATTCACCAAGCAAATCAATTATCTTTAAAGCATAACCTGTATCGATAATATTTGGACCATGAACTACTACTCCAATCCTCATTTATTCACCTTAATTCTCTTTTTAAATATTTTAGACCCGCAAATTTCACAGTCATCAAATGGATAATCCTCATCATATTCCTTCTTACAACCTTCACAAACCTTCTTCCAATTATAAACACCCTTAATTCCCTCAGTAATAATCCCAGAGTAAGGAATGCCAATTATTTTTAAGGTATTTTGAATCGTATAATCATCACTTATTACTTTAACATTTTTCCCCTCATCAAACATCATATATGCTAAAGATATCAGTTTTTTGTCGGGAACTGACAATCTTAAAACATCCCCGGATTTTGATATAATCTTTTCAACAGATTTAATGTATTCATCAGCCACATCCAGTATTGTTAATTTATTCTCATTAAGAGCTGCATCAAATTTTAAACGTGACTCAAAATCTTTAATCTCAGAAGTTATCTCCGGTACTGTAAAATTATTTCCAAAATCCAATTGAAATCCATTAATGAAAGCTGAAGCATCTAAAATATAAAAAATTTCCATAAACATAATTTATAAAACTAATTTAATAAAAGTTAGCAAAATTTTTAATCACACACAACACTGCCGAAGTGAAATTAACTAAAAAAATTCTTTGACACAATTATCTAATTTTTGAATAAATTTTCAAAAAATTCATAACGAAACAGAAAATGATTAAAATGATTAATTTACAGTTATCCCCATCAATAACTAATAAATTAAGTCATGAAATAATAGAAATCAAAAACAGAGAAAATAAAATATAATGATTTCCCAATTATTTAAAATTAGCCAAATAGAAGCTTAAAAAAAATGAATTGAAGGTTAACCTCCAAATTGAAATAAAAAAAAATTGGAAAAATATGAACAGATATAAAAAAATTAATTCAAAGATAGTTAAATTATATCAAAAGTTTAGTAAATACTCATTAAAAAGCATAAATCATGTTAATTGAATTTTGAGGGAAATTGAATAGAATTTGTAGTGAAATTTGAAAAATATATTTAACATTTGAAAATTATACTTTTTATTGCAATATAATTTATGAAATCGATATAAAGATTCATAAATTAAATATAATGGAGGTACGAAAATGATTAATCATTATGACATCAATAATGATATCAAATTTCTTGCAAAATCAGAAATTCGATTGAAAATTATAAGTGAATTGCAAAAGAAGCCCAAATCTGTAAAAGAACTTGTAAATACAACAAAAATTACATACAGCTCCATTTCAAGCAACTTATCTAAACTTGAAGAACACAACTATATTAATAAAAAGAAGAACAAATATTACTTAAATCCCTTAAGCGAAATTTATTATAGAAATTTAATGGATTTTAAGATGAGTATTGATCTAATCAACGATTTTCACGATTTTTGGGACAAACATGATATAGATCAGTTAAGCACTGAATCCCTTCAAAACATCATTGATTTAAAAGATTCAGAACTAATAAAAACAACCCCTTTAGACATATACAAAACACACAATACAATTAAAGAAAAAATCAATGAATCCAATAACCTGAAAGCTATTTTTCCATATTTGCATCCCGAATATCCACAATTGATTGGAAATATATTAAAGAATAATGGAACAATAGAGTTGATAATCCCCAGAAACATGTTTAAGAAGATGATATTTGAAATCGATGAAACTATACGAAAAGCAGCTACAAAAGAAGGTAGATTGAAAGTTCACACTACTCCCAAAGAATTAAAAATCTATTTAACAATATGTGATGAAACAATGAGTTTAGGGCTATTCAAAAGCGATGGAAGTTTTGACCAGAATAGAATCCTAATATCTTCAAGTAAAAAATCACAAAAATGGGCTAATAATCTTTTTACAAACATAAAAGGAAACATGTGATTAAAATGACAAATATACAGACTAAACGCCAATTAAATGAAGAATACAAAAATATAAAATATATTCTAACTTCAACTATGAGATCAAGACTAATATTAGCAATGTATAAAAGTCCTAAAAATTTGGAAGAACTACGAAACGAATTAAATAAACCATCCGCAACAATATTACATGGGCTTAAAGAACTTGAAAACAAAAATTTTATTAAAAAAATCCAAAAGCAATATCAATTGACTTCAAATGGATTTTTATTAGCCACAAATATGGTTAAACTTATTGAAAATTGGTCATCAATTAATAAGAATACTGATTTTTGGGATAATCATAATCTTAGCGGCATTCCTAAAGAACTTTTAAAAAATATGCATTTTCTAAAAGATGCAACATACGTTACATCCACAACTAGCGATTTATCGAATGCATTCAACAGATATATAAAATTAATTTCTAATGCCAGTGAATTAAAGATAATAATGCCAATATACTCTGAAAATCACTTCAGACATATAATAGAATTATTGAATGAAAATAAATTGAAATATTTGGAGTTAACTGTCAATAAAGAAATATTAAAGTCCATAAAAGCAAATCCAGTTTTAAAAAGAAATTTAATAAAAAACAAAAAAGTGAAGGTGCATTGTGTTGATGCAGATTTGAAATTATTTTTAACATATGCTCCAACATTCATGTCATTGACTCTCTTTTTCAAAGATGGCCATTATGATGACTCTCAGATTTTAATTGGAACATCTGAAAATACTCTAAGCTGGGCGTCTGAACTATACAACATATATGGAGGTGAAAAATAATGAGGAACTATAATACGGATCCTTTCATCAGAGAAATGAATAATCTGATATTAGGAAGGAAAGGAGGAAGAACTACTGTTAAAATCATAGATGAAATATTAAAACAGCCATATAATACCAATCAATTATCCAACGAATTAGATTTGGATTATAATACTGTTAAATACCATATGCATTTAATTTTAAAATCAGAACTAGTAGTTCAAAGTGAAAACAAATATGGCAGTCTCTTTTATCCGTCTCCTAAATTAATAAATAATTTAAAGGAGTACGAACAAATTAAAAGATACTTAAATAATAAAAAGTGATTTAACATGAAAAGTGAAAGTGCAAATGAACATCAAAAAGAATCTTCTAAAGACATCTTATGCGGCATCATAACATTAAGCGACAGCAGAACATCAAAAAAAGTTGATATTTCTGGAAAATATATCGAAAATGAAATTAACACAAGATACTCATTATTTTCTCGTGAATTAATACCTGATGATGAAAAAAAATTAATAGAAACAATTAACAATATGATAGAAGAGAACGTGGATGTTATTTTGACAACAGGAGGTACAGGATTAGATACCAGAGACATCACTGTCGAAACTGTTGAATCACTTTTCGAAAAGAGATTAGATGGATTTGGTGAAATATTCAGGGCGAAATCATACGAAGAAATTGGTGCGGCAGCACTATTGTCAAGAGCAACAGCAGGAATCTACAAAAAAACAGCGATATTTTCAATGCCCGGTTCACCAAATGCTGTAAAAACAGCTTTAAGCATCATAATCGACGAACTGCCACATTTCGTACATCATGTCAAAAAATAGTTAATGATGAAAATAATTTTCATCATTTTTCTTTTTTTAATCAAAAAACTCATTTACAATTATTAAAGGTTCAAGAGTTATACCTTCTTTTTCAAATTCTTCAATAGCACCCTCTTGCCTATCCACAACAACAAAAGCTCTTTTTACATTACCTCCATTTTCCTGAATAGCCTTAATTGCTTTTAAAAGTGATCCCCCAGTTGTAGATACATCCTCAACAACAATTACATCATCACCTTCCAAAAGTTCACCTTCAATAAGTTTGGAAGTACCATATCCTTTTTTTTCCTTACGAATCATTAATAATGGAATATTTGATTCAAGAGAAACAGCAGTGGCTATTGGAACTGCACCTAAAGCTGGACCCGCAACTTTATCAATTTTATCATCATTAATTTTTTCAGTAATTAATTTAGAAATTGTAGATAAAATTTCAGGTTCGGTAATGGCTTTTTTCATATTAATGTAATAATTACTTTTTTTACCTGAAGATAATGTAAAATCACCTTCAAGAAAAACTTCATTTTCCTTTAATAAGTTAATTAAATATTCTTTAGAAACCATATAAATCAATTATATATCGTCTTCACCTTTAAGTAAAACTTTATCCCCAATTACTTTAACAAGTTCCATTGGAATAACATTTTCACTAGCTTTAATCTGTTCTGAAAAACCTGTTTTTTTAATTACAATATCTGTAATTTCAAAAGTATCCTTATCAAAAATTACATCATTAATCTTTCCGACAATTTGTATATCTGCATCAAGAACTTCTTTTCCAAATAATTCATCTTTAACTCTCATGTTATCACCAAAATCTAACTAATATAATATTAGTTGCTTCGATTTAAATATCTTTACATACAATAATTTTTACAGATATCTTCCAAAACATCACAATACCAATAAAAAAACAAAATGTTTTAAATGCAAACAACATAATAACAATATTGCTTCAAAGGTGTAATTAAATGAATGAAGAACATTTTACAGTATCCCAAATAAATGCCTATATTAAAAAAAAGTTAAAGATGGATGCTACATTAAGAAACATATACATAAAGGGTGAAATTTCAAATTATTCAACCGCTCCAAGTGGCCATAGTTATTTTACATTAAAAGATGAAAAATCACAAATCAACGCTGTGATGTTCAAAGGAAGAAAGAAAAACATTAAATTTGAACCTGAAAATGGTATGAAAGTAATTGTCAAGGGTACAATTGAAGTTTATGAAAGAGACGGCAAGTACCAATTGTATGCAAATAACATCACTGAAGATGGAATTGGTGAATTGCATATAGCTTTTGAACAATTAAAGAAAAAACTTGAAAAAGAAGGATTATTTGACAAATCACATAAACAGAATATTCCCGAATATCCAAAAAAAATTGGAGTAGTGACCGCAAAGACCGGAGCCGCAGTCAGAGATATTATAACCACCATTAAAAGAAGATATCCGTTATGTGAAATATTAATCTTTTCAACATTGGTACAGGGTGATTTGGCTGCACCACAAATTGTACAACAGATAAGACATGCTCAAAAATTTGATATAGATACATTAATTATTGGAAGAGGTGGAGGTAGCATTGAAGATTTATGGCCATTTAATGAAGAAATAGTAGCTCGTGAAATCTATGACTGTAGAATTCCAACTATCAGTGCTGTAGGCCATGAAATCGATTTCACCATTGCAGATTTTGTTGCAGATTTAAGGGCTCCCACACCAACAGCAGCTGCAGAATTGGCAGTTCCACAAATTAATGAAATAAAAAATAGAATCAAACAATTAAAACAAAGAATGAATAAAAATATCAAAGACAAAGTAGCCCAGAATAAACTTAAAATAGACAACATTTCCCAAAAACAGATTTTTAAAAATCCTGAATCGATTTATGAATTCAAAGAAATGCAATTAGATAATATAATCAACAAATTGAACTTTACATCGAAAAACATAATCTCTGAAAATAAAAATAAACTATTCAAAATTGAAACAAAATCAGTTTTAAGAAATCCTCGAGAAATAATAAAACCAAAAAAAGAGAGATATTTAAGAAATTTTGAAAAGTTAGAACTATTAAATCCCCTTTTAACATTGAAAAGAGGTTATTCAATAGCTAAAGTAGAAAATAAAGTTATTTCAAGTGCAAAAGATGTTAAAAGTGGAGATAAATTAGATATTGAATTTGATGATGGAACAATAAACACAAAGGTGATATAATGGATAATTTAAGTTTTGAAGAAAGTTTAGAAAAATTAGAAGAAATAGTCAATAAATTGGAAAACGGTGATGTACCATTAGATGATGCAATTGACGAATTTAAAAATGCAATGGATTTAGTTAAAATTTGTAACGACAAATTAAATTCCGCTGAAGAAGCAATTGCTAAAATTGTTCAAGATAATGGAGAACTAGGAAATTTTGACATTAATGAATGAAATAATCTATCCAATACTCCAAGAGTTTTCTAATAGGATAACTATTACAATTCTCTTTTAAAATTTTGTTTGATAAATTTTGAGCATCTTCCTTATTAATTAGATTGTTCTCAACTTCATCAATCAAATTTAAAATTGATGAAGTTACAGCAACATTATTCTGTTTTTTCATTTCTTTTTGCAATAATTTAATAAATTCAAATTTATCATAATCCAAATTATCATAAAATTCATTAATATCCAAAGAATATCTGTTTAATCTTGCAAGAACATTTGATTGAGATTTTGGAGTAATCCAAACTTGCTTTTTAATGGCTTTTTTTGTCGATTCAATAACAGATTTGGCTATTAGTTCCCCTAATTTTGAATGTTTCCCTGCATTGGATAAAACATTATCTGTTTCCATGTTGGAAAAAATAGCTATCCCATCTGTTCCAGTGCCTGTTGCATATCCATTTGAATATTGTGAAGGGATTCTTAAATCATTCAATGCAACGGCTTTTGCTTCAGTGGCAGTCATGACCGCATCAATTAATGTACCATTACCCAAAGCAACATTTGTTAAAATTATCGTATTTATTGTACCAAATTTGCCATATTCCTCATAATAAGATGAAGGATCACCAGCTCTTGATGCATTTGTTCTGACTCCAGCAGTTGTAATTGCAGTGACTTCCAAATTTTTAAATGATTTTACAATAATACTTACATGATTCATTTTAGCAAGAGTGATAAGACCTGTTGAATAGTTATAATCAATTTCCAGATACTCCCTACAATGATTTATTAAATATTCCTTTACATCATGATTGGTTAAATAATCAATATTTTCCTGTGACAAATGATGGTTAAAAACTGATTGATAGTTGTCATGAATTCCACCATTTAATTTAGATGTTGAAATTCCGCAACGTTTAGTTGAAAATTTAACAAAAAGAGTGTCTTTTAAATAAAATATTTCATCACCAAGTGATGTTTTAAAAATTACTCTATGCTTCATAAAAATAAAAAAAAGAAATTATAAAAATTTCTTTAAATCTACATCATTGGAGGCATTCCGCCAGCCATGGATGGGTCCATACCCATATCTTCAGGACCTTTGGTTGATGCGATTACATCATCGATTCTTAAAATCATTTCAGCTGCTTCAGATGCAGATTGAATAGCTTGTTTTTTAACACGTTTAGGTTCAATTACACCAGCTTCTTTCATATCTGCTACTTCACCAGTGAATACATCTAATCCCATGTAGAATGAGTCTTCTTGAGCAGCTCTTAAATCTACTAATGAGTCGATGCTGTCTAAACCAGCGTTTTCAGCTAAGGTTTTAGGTACAACTTCTAAAGCTTCTGCAAATGCATTTACAGCTAATTGTTCTCTTCCAGAAATGGATTCTGCATAATCTTTGAGTTTTTTAGCCATTGCGATTTCAGGAGCACCTCCACCAGCAACAACTTTGTCGTCTTCTACAGTAGCAGCCACTACACCAATTGCATCTTCAATTGCTCTTACAATTTCATCTACAACGTGTTTGGTACTTCCTCTTACGAATAATGTTACGGATTTAGCTCCGCTGCATTCTTCTACAAAAATCATTTCTTCGCCGGAGATTTTTCTTTCTTCAACAATTCCAGCAACACCTAAATCATCAGCAGATAAGTCATCTAAGTTAGTGATAACGTTAGCGCCAGTTGCTCTGGATAATTTTTCGATGTCAGATTTTTTAACTCTTCTTACAGCTAAAACTCCAGCTTTGGATAAGTAGTGTTGTGCTAAGTCATCAATACCTTTTTGTGCGAATAATACATTAGCTCCAGCATCAACTACTTTATCTACCATATCTTTAACCATTTTTTCTTCTTGTTCAATGAAAGCTTGCATTTGAGCAGGATCAGTAATTGTGATTTCAGCATCCATTTCAGTTTCTTTTACTTCTAATGGTGCATTGATTAATGCGATTTTTGCATCTTTGATTTCAGCTGGCATTCCAGGGTGTACTCTCTCTTTATCTACAATTACGCCTTCAACTAAACTGGATTCTTCAACAACAGCCCCATCTTTTTTCTCGATTTTAATATTGTCAATATCAACTTCACCGTCTTCTTCTACTGCTTCTACAGCATCAACAATTAATTTTGCTAATGGTTCACGTGCTGCTTCAGTTCCTTTACCAGTCATAGCAGTCATTGCGACTTTCATTAAGGTTTCGGAATCTACATCATCAATTGCAATTTCATCTAAAATTTCTTGTGCTTTTTCAGCAGCTTTTCTGTATCCCATAGCAATGATAGTTGGGTGGATTTCAGAATCAAGTAAGTTTTCAGATTTTTTTAATAATTCTCCAGCAATAATAACTGCAGTAGTAGTACCATCTCCAACTTCATCTTCTTGAGTTTTTGCTACTTCCACGAGCATTTTTGCTGCAGGATGTTCAATATCCATTTCTTTTAAGATAGTAACTC
>NZ_CAMHFP010000019.1 GCF_946184425.1 uncultured Methanobrevibacter sp.
ACTGGTAAAGCAATGATAGTTGCATATTCAAGACCAATTGCAATTAAAATGTATGAAAAAATACTGGAACTGCGTCCTGACTGGAATGAAAAAGTCAAAGTCGTAATGAGCGGTTCTAATAAAGACCCTGAAGAATGGCATGAAATAATTGGTGACAAATCATATAAAAAAGAACTTGAGAAAAAATTTAAAGATGATGATGACCCAATGAAGATTGCTATTGTAGTTGACATGTGGCTAACAGGATTTGATGTTCCTTCACTTGCAACAATGTATATCTACAAACCAATGAAAGGCCATAATTTAATGCAAGCTATTGCGCGTGTAAATAGAGTATTCAAAGGAAAAGAAGGAGGACTCATTGTTGATTATATTGGAATAGCTTCTGACCTTAAAAAAGCAATGAGTGAATACACAGAAAGAGATAATAAAAATTATGGGGATATGGATGTACATAAAGTTTATAACAAATTCAAAGAAAAATTAGAAGTTTGTCGTGACCTTTTCCATGGATTCGAATACAAAGAAAAATTTTTTGGTGATAGTGATTTAGAAAGATCCCAAGTCATTGCTGATGGTGTAAATTTCATGGAAGATTTATCTCGTGAAAACAAGAAAAAAGATTTTTTAAAAGAAGCATTAATACTTAAAAAATCATTATCATTATGTAGAAGTATAGCTAAAGAAGAAGAACGTCTTGAAGCAGCATTCTTTGAAGCTGTGCGAACTGTTATTGTAAAAGTTTCTTCTGATAAAAAATTATCTATTCATCAAATTAATGAACAGATTACTAATTTGCTAAATCAATCTATTAAAAGTACTGGAGTAATTAATGTAATAAATGTTAGTGATGAAGTATCGTTATTTGATCCAGATTTCTTAGATAAAGTTCGTGCTTTGGATTCATCAAACTTGAGTGTCACTATATTACATAAATTACTTAATGATGAGGTAAAAGTTTATAATCGCACAAATATTGTTAAATCAGAAGAGTTTTCTAATCTTTTAAAACAAACTATGAATAGTTATGTTAATGGACATATTACTAATGATGAAGTTATTGAAGAATTAATAAGGATTGCAAGACTTTTACGTGATGCACATAAGGAAGGTGAAGAATTAGGTTTGACAGAAGAAGAATTAGCATTTTACAATGCAATTGCACTTCCTGAAAATATACATGAATTTTATGATAATGAAACATTAATTAAAATTACTCAAGAATTAACTGATGCATTAAGAAGAAATAGAACAATAGACTGGCAGAAAAAAGAATCTGCAAGAGCTAACATGCGTAGGACTGTGAAAAGACTACTCAAAAAATACAAATATCCTCCAGAGGATATGGAATTCGCTTTAGAAAAAGTTATTGCACAATGTGAATTGTGGGTAGATGAAGGCACATAGGTGATTTAATGGCAAAAGAAAATAGTAGTGATATAGGTTTTGAAAAACAAATATGGGATGCAGCAGATGAACTAAGAGGTTCAATGGATGCAGCAGAATATAAACATGTAGTATTAGGTTTAATTTTCCTAAAATACTTATCAGATAAGTTTGAAGAAAGGTACCAAGAACTTGTCGAGGAAGGAGAAGGATTTGAAGAAGATATTGATGAATATACATCAGAAAATATATTCTTCGTTCCACCTGAAGCTCGTTGGTCAGAAATAGCTAAAAAAGCAAATACTGCAGAAAATGGTAAAACAATTGATAATGCAATGAAAGCTATTGAAGATAAAAATAAATCACTCAAAGGAATATTGCCTAAAAACTTCTCAAGGCCAGAACTAGACAAACAAAAGTTAGGGGCTGTCATTGACATATTTACAAATGTCCAAATGTCAGAAAAAGGAGATAAAAAAGATATATTGGGCCGTACCTATGAATATTGCCTTAGTATGTTTGCAGAAACTGAAGGTAAAAAAGCAGGAGAGTTTTATACTCCAGCATGTGTTGTAAAAACATTAGTTGCCGTTCTAAAACCATTTAATGGAAGAGTATACGACCCATGTTGTGGTTCTGGAGGAATGTTTGTACAATCTAAAAACTTTATTGAAAACCATAGTGGAAATATTAAAAAGATTTCTATTTATGGTCAAGAATCAAATCCAACAACCTGGAAGATGGCTAAAATGAATTTAGCTATTCGTGGTCTTGAAGCTGACCTTGGAGAACACCAAGCTGATACATTTTTAAATGATTTACATCCAACATTAAAGGCTGATTTTGTAATGGCGAATCCACCATTTAATCTTAAGAAATGGGGTCAAGAACAATTAGAAGATGATCCTAGATGGAAATATGGAATTCCACCAAAAGGAAATGCAAACTTCGCATGGATGCAACATATGATACATCATTTATCACCAATAGGAAAAATTGGTTTAGTATTAGCTAATGGATCATTATCTTCAACTTCATCTGGTGAAGGTAAAATCAGACAAGCTATTGTCGAAGATGATTTAGTAGAATGTATAGTTGCGTTACCTACACAATTATTCTATACTACTGGAATACCAGTTTGTTTATGGTTTTTAAACAGAGATAAAAAACAAAAAGGAAAAACACTCTTTATTGACGCACGTGAAATGGGAACAATGGTTTCAAGAAAATTACGTGAACTAACTGACGATGATATTAACATAATTGCAGATACATTCACTAAATTTGAAGAAGGAACTTTAGAAGATGAAAAAGGATTCTGCAAAGTTTGCGATTTAAATGAAATTGAAAAAAATGATTATATATTAACTCCTGGAAGATATGTTGGATTTAAACCAGAAGAAGATGACGGTATCCCATTCGAAGAAAAAATGAAAACTCTAACAACAGAACTTGATGGTTTATTTAAAGAGTCTAATGAACTTGAAGGTAAAATCCGCCAAAGCTTAAAAGATATAGGTTTTGAATTCTAGATTAGATAGGAATCATAGGTGCGTGATAATTTGAGTCTAAAATGGAAAACCGTCGAACTGAAATCAATTGCTGATGTCACTATGGGTCAATCTCCAAAATCTGAATTTTATAATGAGGATTTTGAAGGAATGCCTTTTTTACAAGGTAATAAAACTTTTGGAGATAAATATCCTTCATTTGAATTATATACTACTTCAGTTAAAAAAGTAGCTAAAAAAAGTAGCGTATTAATGAGTGTTAGAGCACCTGTTGGTGATTTAAATATTGCTCAAGAAGATATATGTATTGGAAGAGGAGTATGTGGGCTTCAAATGAAAAAGGGAGATAATGAATTTTTATATTATCTTCTTATGGCCAATATTAGTAATTTAATAAATAAAGAAAGTGGGACTGTATTTGGTTCTATTAATAAAAATGATATTGAAACTTTTGAAGTTACATTGCCCGAAAGTCTTGAAGACCAAAAAAAGATTCTCACCATCTTAAAAGATATAGATGGAAAAATTGAAGCATGTAAGAACATGAATAGGACTTTAGAAGATTTATTAATATCTATTTATAATAATTGGTTTGTCTACTTTGAAAATTGTAGTGAATTTAAACCTGATGAAAACTTTGGTAAAATACCTAAATCCTGGTCTGTGGAAATGTTAAATAATCATGTGGATTTTGTAACCGGTGTTGAACCGGGAAGTAAAAATTATCATGAAAAACCAGAACCTAATGACATTCCATTTATACGTGTTGGAGATTTGGGATCAAGAGACAATATGGTATTCATTGACAAATCAATTTCAAAAAATAAAATATTAGTTTATGATGATATTGTTCTATCATTAGATGCAACAGTAGGAATTGTTAAAATGGGTTTGGAAGGAGCATACTCAACAGGGATGAGAAAATTAGTTATTAAAACAGATGAAATTAATAAATCATTCCTATATTGTTTAGTCAAATCAAAAAGAATTCAAAGAATTATTGAAACTTTCGCTACTGGAACAACAATTCTTCATGCTGGAAAATCAATTAAACATATGGATTTTGTCTTACCTGATAAAACTACAATGGACGAATTTAATAAATTTGGTGAACCAATATTGTCACAAATATTATCAAATAAAAAAGAAATTGAGAATTTAACTCAATTAAGAGATGAGTTACTCCCAAAATTGATGTCTGGTGAAATCGATATATCTAAGATATAGATAGATTAAAATTTGTCCATAGGTGATAAATTTGAGTTTAGATTCCTATTCTGTTAAAGAAATTAGAGATATTTGTAAGATAAATGGTTTATCTTACTCAAAAAAAGATAATTGGAATTTTTTTAATTATTTGGATACAAAAAATATTACCAAAGGCGAAATTAATGAAATTAAATATTTAGATCCATCAATAGAAAAAATTCCCAGCAGAGCCAAACGAAAAGTCAATATTGATGATATTATAATATCAACCGTACGACCAAATCAAGAGCATTATGGCATGATAAAATATGAAATGGATAATTTTCTTGTTTCTACAGGATTTACTACATTAACAGTTGATAAATCAAAAGCAATTCCAGAATTTATTTATTATTATATTACTCAAAACCACATAACTGAAGCATTACAGACAATTGCAGAACAAAGTACAACTTCTTATCCTTCAATTAGACCATCAGACATAGGAGACATTATTATAAATTTGCCTCCACTTGAAATTCAAAAAGGAATTAGTGATATCTTATCAAATATTGAATATAAAATTGAAAGTGGTAAAAATATTTTAAATCAAATTCTAGAAAATTGAAATAAATAAAAAGATAAATAAAAATTTACATCAACAACGGAAATTGTTATTTAAGCATTGGTTCATTGATTTTGACCAATTTTCAAGTTATGAAATGAAAGATACAACATTTGGTTTGATTCCTAAATCATGGGAAATATATGACTTTAAAGAAATATTAACAAAAAGAACAGAAAAAAGTAATGATGATTCTATCCCAATGTTTTCTGTTACAAATACAGGAATTCATCCAAGAGAAGATAAATTTAATAAGAAACTCTCAGCGAGCACTTCTAAATTTAAATTGATTTATAAAAATGATTTAGTATTTGGTATGAGCAGAGAAATACTTAATTGGGGATTAATGGATGAACAAATTGGAGGAGTTAGTTCTGCATATCATATTTTTAAAATCAACGAAAAAAAAGTTAATCCATTCTATTTAAAATCATTTATTGAAAATTACATGCCATATTTTAAAGATATCATAAAACCAGCATCAAGAGAAGGTCAAGGCATAGATCAAAATATATTAATGATAAAACAAATTTATGTGCCTCCAGAAAATATTTTTAAAGAATTTTATCAAATCGATATGAAATATAACAATTTAATTAATATTAATAATAATGAAATTGAGATATTAACTCAATTAAGAAACATATTGCTTCCTAAGTTAATGTCGGGTGAGATTGATGTCTCAAAGGTAAATTGTGAGTGAAATGCATTATCAAAATCAAAACTAGAAAACAGTGATTGATGGAGAATGATTATTTATTAAATATTGAAGGTTAAATATGAAAGATGATTTATGGAAAATTTATGATGCAAATAAAGAATGGATTAAATTTGCAGATACAAAAGCAATTGCATTTATTGCAATAATTGGAGTTATTTTTAATATTTTTTATAGGATTTGTGATGAATTATTTAGTTTAGAAAATGCAAATATTATAAAAGTATTATTCATTTTAGGGATTGTTCTTTTGTTGATCTCATTAGTTCTTTCAGTAATTTCTATGTTTCCAAGGTCCAGTAAAGCTAATAAAAACATTATTTATTATAAATCAGTGAATGATAATTTTGATAATGAAGAAGAGTATTATAATGAAATTAAGATTTCTGAAAATTCTTTGTGCAAACAATTAAGTTATCAAAATTATCAATTATCTGTTGTAGCAACAAAAAAGTATCTTATTGTAAAATATGTGTTAATTACATTTGTAATAGGTTTTGTATTAAGTACTATTTGTGTTCTTTTATTTAAAGTAGGGGTGATTTTTTGATTTACAATTATAAATTAGGAAGAAAGAGAGTTGAAAAAATTCTTAAGAATAATTTGAAAGTAATTGATAAAAAAAAGTTACCTAATTCAGAAGTTTTAACATTTGGTAATTCTTATTATTCATGGATAGCAAGTATTTTTGTGGATATGCGTAATTCTTCAAGTTTATTCAAAAATGAAGATGCTAAGAAAGTATCAAAAATAATGAAGAGTTTTACTTCCGAATTAATCGAAATTTTAAGGGACAGTAATAATCAAAGAGAAATTGGCATAATTGGGGATTGTGTTTATGCAATTTACACAACACCTACTAAAAAAGATTTGAAAGATTTATATTTGAGAGCTCTATATTGTAATACGTATATTGTAATGTTAAATAAATTATTGAGTAAATATGGGTTGTCAAATTTTGAGGCAGGTATTGGCTTGGCCTGTGGTAAAACTCTTGTAATCAAAGCTGGAAGAGAGCATGTGGGCATTAATGACACGATTTGGATAGGTGATTCTGTTGTTGATGCTTCTAATTTTTCATCTATTGCAAATAAAGGGGATTATGGTGAAATATTAATGTCTAAGCGATATTACGATAATTTATTCAGTATTCGTCCAGGAATTAAAAATTATTTTGATGGAATGTCCTCAAAATATGGTTATTGTTATTCGGGAAATGTGGTAAATGGTGAATTTTATAATTGGATAAAAAATAATTTATAAATTATATTTTTACATGTATTAAATTGTGATTTTAGTTATCATTACAGTAAGTCAATATTATTATAAACTGATAAAATTACAAGTTGAAAGCAATATTGCCTCAGACTTATATCAAAAAGCTTTTATGTGTCTTTATTCAATTAATAATTAGTGATTATTATGAATAAAGAAAAAATAAGAACATATGATGAACTTGAAGATGATGAAAAAGAAGTACTTGATAGTTTCAGGAAAATGAAGCTGATGTATGACCATGCCAGATTCAAATTACATAGGCTTCAAGTTGAAGATCTCATTAATGATTATGAACGGCTTAAAAAATTACGTGAAGAAATCCAACTCAAATACTTTTCAATTTATGAGGAATTGTTGGCTGAAGATTTAATCGAGGGTGAATTAGATGCTGGTGTTTGGGGAATTACTCGTGAGCATGAAAATGAAGTTTGGGATTCTGAACTAAGATTAATGAGTGATATTAAAACTAATTTTGATATAGGTATTGCTATGATTGAAAGTGGTGAAGCTGAGCAATCTATTATTGATGCAGAAAATTGGTGAATCGATTTTTAACTGTTAATGCTATTGTTAATGTTAATCTCAACTTCACAAAACTTTTAAAAAAGTAGCCATTATATATAAATCTTTATATATTATAAGTAATAAATTAAGTAATATTAAGATTTAAGTGGAGGACATATATAATGGCAGATTCTATTATTTTACTTGAAGAAAGAAAAGAAGTCACAACTTTCTTATTAGATGAAGGTACAATTACTGCAACCACCGTAACAACTCCAACTGGAGAAACTCCAGGATATGAGTACGCAGGAAACAAAGTTAAAGTCGATGATGCTGTAACCTTATCTGCAAACTCAGATATTGGAAAACCAACTGTAAAAAAATATACTGCAGCTGAAGGTGAAATCATTTTAGGTATTGCAGTCAACGATCCAGTTACAATGACTGGTGGTAAAAGAAAAACAGCCATCCTTGTATTAGGACATTTATTCAGATTAAAATTAGCTAGCGGTTTATCTAACATTGCCGTTAATGATAAAATAGCTTTAACTAGTACTGGAGCTATTAAATCTGATGACGGAGAATATATTGCAATGCACCCTGTTGCAAGCTCAGATGATTACAAATACATTGAAGTATTCAGACCATACGATATTGGCACCACAGGCCAAACTTAAGGTGATAATTAATGATTACAAAAGGAAATGATACTAAAGTACAAAATGAGGTAATAGCTCAAACCATTACAGATGAAACTGCAAAAAGGTTGAAGTTAGCTAGATTGTTTCCTAAACAAGAAATAAAAGAGAACTCCGATTACTACACTTACTTTAGACAAAACATTAATCTTGATGAAGCTATCAAAAAAGGTTTACTTGGAGAAGCTAAAGATATTGCTCCAGGTGCATCCTTGCAAGAGTTAAATATCAGAAAGCCGGTAACTGACACTATCTCCATTGATACTGTTGGTGGGGTTCTTAATGTTAATAAAGATGTCTTTGATAGTGATATTGTTTCATTTGAAGACTTGTTAGGTGATGTAGCTACTGTTATTGCTAATCGTATTGAATATAACATTTATGATACATTAGTAAGCTCTCCAAATGTTCCTGTTTACAATACCAGTGAAACTCAGGATACTATGGATGCATATGGTAAATTTGTCATCAAAGCACAGGAAGCTTTCAAAGGTAATGCTGGAGCAGGCGCCGATTTAACAATAATGGCAGAGTCTTACAAAACTTTAAGCTATGTAAAACAATTAGCTTACTCATCCAACAAATTAGTTCAGCCTGTAGAAGATATTAAAGAATACTACGGTATTGATAATATCGACCTTTTGGGAACAACCCAAGCTGATGGTGGATCATTAATAGGTGACAAACAATACATAGGTTTTGATCTTAGGAATGCACCATTGACAGTATTGTATTCCAAATCTTCTGGAACTACTGTTGCACCTATTACAAGTGATGAAAACATTGCAGACTTCTATCCAATCATTGAAATCATGCGTAAAGACATCTATGATGAATTACCTCAATATACCAAATTGTTTATCCAAAGTAAAGTTGGAATATTGTTGAATAAACCAGGACTTGCCTTAAAAGGTACCTGCAGACCATAAGGAGGTGAAAGAAATGCTAACCAAAGGAAATGATGCTAAAGTACAAAATGAAGTGATGGCGCAGATTGTTGCTGACACTTCTGCAAAGTGGATGAAATTCACCAGATTATTACCAAAGCAGGAAATTGAAGAAAACTCCCAATATTACACTTACATGTCACAAAGAGTTAATATTGAGGAAGCTATTCAGTCTGGTGTTCTTGGTGAGGCTAAAGACATTGCTCCTGGCGCAACACTTCAGGAACTGAATGTGAGAAAACCAATATCAGAAACTATCTCCATTGACACCATTGGTGGAGTGTTAAACGTTTCTGCACAGATGTTGGATTCCAATTTAATCAGTGTTAATGACATGCTCCAGGATGTTGGTATTCTTATCGGCCGCAGTATTGAAAAGGCAGCTATTGACATGATTATGAATTCCTCCAAAGTAGCTACCTACGACTTTGAAGCAGGTGACGATACCGGAATGACTATCCTTAAAGCTCAGGAAAAGTTCAAGGAATCAGCAGGAAGCTTTACCAACCTGAACAGTATGGCCGTCAGCTATAAATCACTGACCACATTAAAGTCAGATATCTTTTCAAGCAACAAACAGGTCGAACCTGTAGAGTTAATCAAAAGCTATTACGGTGTTGACAACATTGACATCTTAGGAACTGCTGTATGTGATGGAGGTTCTGAGATGGGTGATAAGACATACATCGGTATGGACTACATCAATCCCGGAATGAAATTGTTATACTCAAGAACTACAGGAACAACCGTTGCACCATTAGGGCCTGACGGTGAGATGTATGACTTCTATCCTTTAATCGAATTCATGCGCAAGGACATTCGTGATGAACTTCCAATGTATACAAAGCTATTCATACTTTCAAGCGTTGGTGTTTTAATGAATGCTCCTAACAGAATCATCAAAGGAAACTTCAGAGCATAAAACCATAATTAAAATCTCCTTACCCTTTCGTGGGAACGTGTAGGGATAAAAGAATATTAAATCTCTGATTTAGTGAAGTTTTAGTTGCTTTTTCTTCACTATCACTTCTCTTAGAGTTTAACTCCGAATCCATAAAATAGCTGGGTTTCACTCTGCCCAGCTATAATATTTTAAACAGTAAAATCAATATAATTATGAGGCAATAACAATGAAATTAATTTTAGATACTGAGAATTCGCATCCGACAACAATAACAGTTAGAGGAAAAGAAATAACATTACTTTTAATTGAATCCAGTATCCTGATTGACTCTTCTCAAATTGCCAAGATATTTGACAAGAAAGAAAAGACTGTAGCCGGTAAAGTTCAGAAATCCAAACTGGAAAAGTATGAAACAGAAAATATCAAGCTGTTAAAGAATTACGGATTGATGCATCCTGATGCCGTTAAGCCAAGACCATTCTATGATTTAAGACAAATGTTGGAAGGGCCAGCAAAATATTATTTCAAACAGGCTGATGATCTTAATCTTATCGAAGTTATCATTAGGATAGCTATCGGAAAGCACCGTGAGTGGATTCACAATAAACGTGTGGAAAATTTTAATGGAGAATAATGTATGAGAAATTATTTAAGACCCATAGCTTATGCATCTTTATATTTTATAATATTAATTTTAGAGAGGCTATCATTCATTGATAAGAAATTTGTAGTTCCTTTAGCTGTAATTATAACTGTATTTATTATTATAGCAATTATTTATAAAAAAGAGGGTTTTCAAAAAGTAAAAATTTCTTTCATTGCCATATTGTATGTAACTATTGCGGGAGTAATAATATTTACTTCGGGTATTGGAAATCTTCCAAAACCATGGGGTGGGATCGCAGCGGCATTGATTATGACTATTGGGATAATATTGTTTCTTTTGACCATAATTAAACTTAATTTATTAACTGTAGTTGTGGAAGATAATGATGATGTCTGGTTAAAATAATTATTGCTCCCTATTTTTATCTATTATATGTTCCAATAATTTTATTATCTCATTTATATAAAAAATATAATATGAAAGATAATATTAGTTGGACAAGCTTTTGTCAAGCTATGAATTCAATAGCCTACTGGCTTATCCAAAACCAAAAGAATTACAAAAAACGTGACCATTACCAAATATTAACATTAAAAGGTAATTGCAAAGATATAGAAAAGAAAGCAAAGAAACTGGGAACTGACAAGCTAGTGGCAATGTATGCAATGGCTTTAATCAAAGACAACAAGTCATTGGATTTCCTTCCAAATTATGTAACATTAAAGAATGGAACTCAACTTGACAAGGCTGAATATGTTGACATGGCCATAAGAACTGAAAGCTATATCAGAGCAAATGGAAGACTTCCAGCTATTGTATATAGAAAATCAACATTACCTGACTATAACGATTCAACAATGAAGTTATTTATAAAGACTTATACTTTCAAAGGTAATAGTATTGATGAGGCATTAGCAGTAATAGCTAACAAGAAATTGTATAGCAAATACTTTGATTCACAAAAAACAGACAAGAAAACAATAACAGATGCTAAAGATGGTAAAGGTTCCAATTGTGTGGACTGGGGACAAGTCTATTACAGAATAGCTAAATCATTGGGTTATGATGTACAATTTATCCACGTTAAATGCAGGGTGTCAGGAACCGGTCACATCAGATTAAGATTAAGACATAAGAAACATACTGGAGGAAACTGGATTGACCGTGATCCTGCTGCAGTTGCAGATACAACATCAGGAAATGTAAGATCAATCTGGTGTGAAGATGGATATCTTATAGCTTATGATCCATCCTGGATTTTTACAGATTTATACAGTAGTTAACGTTAATGTTAACTCTTTTTCTTTTTTATTTAAAAATTAACAAATATTTTAGTAGGTTTTCAATACTAATTTTTTTTCAGATATCTTAACGTTAATCATCTGATACAGTAACAGTAGAACCGTTTCTATCTTTAAATTCAACTATAAAATCATTAGGTAATTTTTCAACAATTTCTTTTAAAACTTCAATAGTTAGTTCTGACATATTTAATAGGTATATTCAAACTATTATTAAAATATACACAATTGGAAACAAAACCTTATTTAAATTTCAAAAAGTTATTTACTGTTTTTTAATTTTTAATTAATTCGTCTAATGTGATTAACTGTTCTTTTAAGGTTTTAATTTCATTTTCACCTATTTTAGAGATTATTAATTCTTCTATTTCATTATTGATTTGAAGAGCTGCCTTTTGTATTTCTTTTCCTTTTTTTGTGATTTTAACGATTTTCCTACGATTGTCTTCAGGGTCAATTTCTTTTGTCAGAAATCCTTTCTTTTCAAGTATCTTCACAGATTTGGTTACGCTGCTTTTTCCTATGTTTGCTTTTTCTGCAAGATAATCTATAGAAACACCATTATTCAATGCTAAAACAAGGAGCACTCTTGTCTGACTCAATGTCAAATCCATTTCTTTAAGATAGCTATTCATGTAGTTTGTGTAATCGTTGAATAGATTAGCTATTAGGAATCCTAATTTTTTTTCTTCCATAGCAATGTTTATATATGATTATTGTTAAATAGTTTTCTATGAAATAGTTTCATAGGAAATTATTTTATAGGAAATAAAATTTTTTCGAGATGATAAAAAATGAAAACCGCAATAATATATGTTTCATCACACCATGGAAATACAAAAAAAGTTCTCGACGTAATGGCATATTCAAATGATATAGACTTATTAAAAATATCTGAAGCTAAAAAAACAGATTTTTCAGTTTATGATGCAATAGGATTTGCTTCAGGAATATATTTCCATAAATTCCACAAAGGCATCGAAAAGCTGGCTTCAGAAATTGACTTGACCGGCAAAAAGGTTTTCACTGTTTACACATGCGGTATTAATTACATAAACTATGCAAGAGGCATCCAAAAAACAATCAGATCCCAAGACTGCGAATTCATTGGAGGATTCAGCTGCAGAGGATATGACACATATGGATTTTTCGAAAAAATCGGTGGAATAGCCAAAAACCATCCCAACGAAAAAGACTTTAGAAAAGCTCGTGAATTTATAAAAAACAATTTGAGGTGATATTAATGAAAAAAATGATGAATAAAATGCCGTCAGTTGGCGTTGAAGGCCACTGGTCAGCGGATAAATTCAGCGACAATGTCCTGCAGGATGCACTGATAAGACATGCACTAGGATTAACCTACCTGCAAATGGCAGATGTAGGGGAAGTATTAGAAACAGTTGCTAAATTCAAAGCAGGAAAAGAATGGATTGATGCATGGTCTGAAATGGCAACAACACTTGAAAAAAGAGCAGAAAACTCCAACAGTAACGTGACAAAAGAAAGTGCATATCTAAGGGCATCAACCTATTGGAGAATTGCTTTAATGTATTTTAACTCAATTGATGATGATAGACTTTCCAAGTATTCTCAAAACAGTTTGGATTGTTATCATAAATATCTAGAAGTATCCACTTTCCCAGGAGAATATATCGAAATCTCTTATGGAGACTCATTTCTTCCAGCACATTATTATCAATCTCCCGTTGCAGATGAAAATGCACCGTTAATGATATTGACTCCTGGAAGAGATACTTTCGCAGAAGATACTGCATGGGTTTACAGACAGGCACTGAAAAGAGGAATAAACTGTCTTGTGTATGACGGTCCAGGTCAGGGATTTGCCCTTAGAATGAACGGAATTACATTCAGACATGATATAGAAAATGTAATAACCCCAATTATCGATTACTGTTTAGAAAACTTTGAAGGCATAGATGAGGAAAACATAATACTTTTCGGAATAAGCTTTGGAGGATTTCTAGTGCCTAGAGCCGCAATCTATGATGAACGTGTTAGAATGTGTATTGTTGATCCAGGCAATGCAAACTGGGGCGGTGCCTTTGCTAAAAGACTTGAAATGATTCAAAAAATGCCAAAAGAAGTTCGTCCCGCACAATTGGACTTCATGCTTGAAGATTACATTTACAAGCACGGAGCAACATCCGAAACCATTTGTGATGAACTTAGAAAATTCGACAATACTGACATTATTAAGGATTTGGATTGTTTGACCATTGTAATGGATGGAACCTCAGAAATGACACAAGGTGAAGCAAAAGTATTCTATGATATGCTTGAATGTGAAAAGGAATATTTATTGTTTGATGAAGATTCTGGTTCACAGATGCATGCCCAAATGGGGGGATATGCAACAGCAAGCGAAATGCTATTGGATTTAGTCGAAAAGCACTTAATTCAATAATCATTTCTTTTTTCTAATTTTTTAAACTTTAACCACATATGCTGTTGGAAACATAACATCCATTTTTAACATTAACGATTGGGTTCAGTTATTAAAAACTTCTTTTCAAAACCCTTGCATATATATCGCAGTTTAAAATCAGATTTTATTTACAAGATAGCGTCCGTTAATGTTAATGTCATTCCATTAAATTAAAGGAAAAAAATATCTATTAATTTAATCGGCTCTTACATTCATTATTCTATAGGCAACAATAGCTATGAAAAATTAATTATTTTCTATGAATTTAATAATGATAATTTTATATAATTGAAATAATAAAATATTATATTAATTATTATATACAGGTTGTAATAGCTATGGCCAATATAAATAATACATCATCCTACATGGATGAAGATAAAAAGCAAATTATCAAAGAGTCCAATTATACCTTTAGAGATGCTCTTGAAGTTTCAGCTTTTCTCATTGAAACCGGAAGGTTCGAAAGATTCTACAAAGAAATGCAGATTGCAGATCTTCAAAAAGAACTCGACCAAATGGATAAAGAAGAATAGCTATTGACTTCAAAAAATATATCTCCAGGATATTGCTCTTAACAGAAACTATTTTTGATTGTCAAAGGTAATAATAAAATTTATTATTACTTTTATATATTTTTTCTAATAAAGTTTTATATATAATACATAATAAATATATGTATTATGTTAACCGAAAAAACCAACATCAGCGCAAGAGTGGAAATAACGCTCAAAAAAATAGTTGAAGATTCTTCTTTTACCCATAAAGATGCTTATGAGCTTGGAGCAAAACTAATAGCCATGGGTGAAGCAGAAAACACAATAATGGAAATAAACAATAACTCTGCTTATGAAAGAATCATAAAACAAACTGAACACCGCTTGATTGAAGCAAGAAAGTTGGAGCTTGAAAGGGAATTAAGAGACTTATAGGAGGCACCATCACCATGGGCAGGGGAAACTCAGATGTAATTTACTTTTTGGAACAGCACGAACAGGAAATAATGAACTGCTGCAAAAAAGGAATGAGCAACAACGAAGTCAGGGAAATGCTAAAAACAAAATACGGCCGAGATGTTGCAGACATTACCTACAGGAAGTTCAAAGCAACATTGAACCTGAATAAAACTGATTTCATGGAAACATTGCTGGATGAAATAATAGCTATGAAGACATCCGGAGCAACAGACCAAAGCGTGAGAAGATGGCTTGCAGAAGAGCATGAATTCGAAGTAAGCAGGTCAACATTCTCCAGATTCAAAAAGAAATATCATCTTAATGATGAAGAGAAAGACCCAAGAGCAAGAGATAAGGAGGCATTAACGGATAGGGCCATCAGTCAAAGACAGATAACAAACACTAATGCTCATCAGGATAACATTGACATGGCTATTGATACCATACTTCAGCAGCAGGTCACAGACATCAAAACGGGACTCGATAATCTTGATAAGATTACCAAAAACGCTGTTGGTATTGAAATTGATTTTGCAAAACTGGATCAGGAAGTAAGATATCATGCAGGGGAAAAAAGCCTAGCAAGATACTTGCTTGATCTTGCGGAATTAAAAATCAGATACCTTGAACTGTCTGTTAAAGCATTTGATGCTAAAAACAAATTATTCAAAGATGAAATGGACAGACTATTCCAAAACAGAGTTTTAGAACTTGAAGATAAGAAAATAGAAATGTCTCAAAAGGACATCATGAATGAAATAGAAATACTTGCAAAGCAGATTGATGATAATAATGTATGATGAAAACGGGAAATTCCATTTAGATGCTAAAGACAAAGCTATTCTTCAGAAATGTGTATATGAGAATCCATATATTCCATTCAATCCTTTTCCAAAACAGGCCGAGATGATATTGGCTACAGAAAAGGAAGTTTTGATTGGGGGTGCAGCTGGAGGAAGCAAATCAACAAGTCTATTGATGAGGGCATTGTTCTATGTTGAAGATGATACCAACGAATATCATGCATTAATTCTGAGACGTACTTTATCTGACCTGAAGCGTAAAGGAGCTTTAATACATAAAGCCAGCCAGTGGTTAAACAGAAAGGAAATTCAAAATAATGCAAGCATCAAACCAAAGTGGGATGGAACAGAACATTCATGGACATTTCCCAACGGAAATTCACTAACCTTCGGATATTTAAGAAACATTAACGACCTGGATACTTATCAAGGTTCTGAATATCAATTCATTGGCATTGATGAACTGACACAGCTGGAAAGATTCAAATACATTTACATGAGGTCAAGAGTAAGAAAAACAAAAGACAACAAGCTTCCAACACAGTTAATGTGCTCAAGCAATCCTGGTAAACGTGGAAACAAATGGGTTCGTGAAAGATTCATCGAAAAGATAGATGAAGACATTCAGGACAAATCACAAATAAGGTTCATCAGCTCCAGCTATTTGGATAACATTTATTTGGATAGAAAAGACTATGAGGAATACCTTATGGGATTGGATAGGGTTACACGTGAGCAGTTAATGAACGGTAACTGGTATGCAAGCGTTAAAGGTCAGCTATTTGATGAGGCAGACTTCCACTTGATTTCACATGAGGAATATCTTAAAATTCCGATTGTCAGAATTATCAGGTATTGGGATCTTGCTGCAACTGAAGTGTTGAACGATGATAAGTTGAAAGGTAGTGATCCGGATTATACTGCTGGAGTATTGCTGGCTAAAGATATAAACGGCAATATCTACATTGTGGATTCATATGAATTTCAGCTTGAGTCAAGAAACTTAATCAATGAAATTGTCAATACTGCAGCACGTGACAAGTCAGATGTACAGTATATAGAACTCGACGGGAGCACCGGTAAAAACTTTGGATTGCTTATAATTGATGAGTTAACAAGAAGAGGATTCACTACAGGTACTGGTAACTCAAGAGAGAACAAAGTTGACCGTGCAAGAAGAGTTTCAGCAGATATTCAACTAAATGGAATATATCTGGTTGGGAAGGATAGAACAGGGTTTACGAAAAAATGGGCCATGGAATTTCTGGAAAAAATAACAGCTTATCCAAATGAAGCTATTCATGATGACTGTGTTGTGGCGTTTACTGGAGGTTATGAAAAACTAGCTAATGAAAAGCAACCTCGAAGAGTTGATGTTGATAAGTGGTATTCGACATGAAAAAATAAATTATAATTTGGATAATAATTTATTTATTCTTTTAGAAACAGATTGTAAAATGATAAAATAAAAAAACGGAGGATTTGGATTTTATGAATGATGTAATATTTAAAGACTGTGACTTCCGTTATCTTGATGATAATGATGAATTGTCCTGTAAAAACAAACAAGGCACTGACATTGGTTGCGATAACTGTCAGGAAAATATTCATTTAAACTGCGATAATTTCAATGCAAAAAAAGATTTCTGCTTAAAATTCTTTAGAGATAACATAAGCGAGTTAAAAGAATGTCAAGAAAAAACTGTATTTAATGACAGTGACTTAAGCCGTAAATGGTCAAATTAACTTTAATATAGAAACATAGCAACAAAGAGTTGATGTGGATATAAATAGTATTCCACATAACTATTCGTATTGATTAGCTCGTTTCTTTAATATTTTTAATATATTGTTTTCTCTAATTCTTAATTCATGAATTATTGTTTCTGTGTCCGTTATCTCTTTAGATATGACATTAAAATTCAATCCGACTTGCACATCTTCAGGATTTAATATAGGTTCATCTCTTGCATTCTTTTTTGGTACTCTTTTTAACCTTCCGTCAATAGCTACTATTTCAGTATATCTTCCCCGTTGAATTTCAGATAGTATTTTGAAGTAGTCTCTTTTTCTTTGATTTAGGCTTTCTAATATTTTCAACTCATATGATATTTGTTGATTTAATTGTTTGAGTTTTTGATTTAATGGTATCCAGAATTCACAGGTGTTTTTGTTTTTACATATTTCATGATTAGGATAACAATCACATCTAAACATTTTTATCAGCTCTTTATTCTGAAGTAACTTAGTAACCTAGTAACTTATCAAAATATAGTAACTTTGTAACTTTGTAACTTAACAATCCCAACTACTTTTCACTACTATAGGCCCCTCACCTGGAGGGTCAAGTTACTTCAAAATGTGAAAAAATAAAATGAATTTAAATAGCTTTAATCTAAAAACAAAGAGCTAATAATCCTTGGAATTTTTTCACTGAAGTAACTTGGGGTCTCAGGTTACATTTTTTTGCAAAAGTTACATCACAAGTTACTTTATTGATTGACCTCCTTTTCACTTAAATTAGGATATAGGAAATTTAAAAACTTATCAAACCTAACAACCATGACTTTTGTGGATTCTGGTATTCTGACAGTTTTATATTCCCAACCTAGCAATTCAGCAATGCTCTTTATGTTATAGCATACTTCATTTGCATTTTCCAATGCTTTCCTAAGGCCGCTTGTAAAGCAGACATAGTCAAGACCATCTCTTCCATGATGCAGCACCATATAAGGTATCAGACGTTCATTGATAATGTTAAAGACACGTTCGTAAAAGTCGTTTGAGTCTTTAACTGAATCTGTGAAATAGTCATGATATTTAATTGGATATCCGTCTTCAGATGAATATACTTTAATGCTTTTGTTGTGTTTGTTTATCTCTTCAATGAAAAACATTCTTAAATATTCTATTTCTTCTTCATCCAAGCCTTCTGGTGTTACTGATTCAGTAAATGTCAATAGCCAGTCTGGACATTCACGACCACAGGTAGTGTATGCTCTTAATATTAATTCATTGCTTAGTTCCTGCCAAGGTAATCTTAACAGTTCTATATCCTCATTTATTTCGTTTACTACAAAGTCTGCAAGATACTTCAAATGATGAAACAGGCAATCTTTAGGAGAGTCCATTTGGAAATGTGCCATGAATTGCTTTTTTTCATCATCTGTTTTTTTCTCACTGTGAGTATACATTAGCTGAACAAATCTTCTTGTCAACCCTTCGACATTAGGCAACGGACTGTTGGATGTGAAAGACAAAGTAGATAATGCAAGGATAATAGCTAAGTTCCTTCCTTCGTATCTGCGTCTTGCATTTGTCCTTTCCACACAGGTTTTCAATGTTTCTGTGCAGCTTTTGCAATTGAACACGCCTACAGGTTCATTGATGATCTTTCCAAAAGTGGATTTGGATATTTGAGCACCAATTCTTGGAACGGTATCAAATTCAGATCCTCCAATATCGGTTTCGCTGTCCGGTTCACCGTAAAAGTATGTTCCGATACGGGCAAGGGTTGTCTTACCACTTCCGCCCTTTCCGAAATGGAACATGTAAGGAATTAGGTTCTCTAATGGTAATCCCATCTGTTTTTTGGCAAATCCGAAAGGAACTATCATTGCATGCTTTAGTGTTGTTGCCAGTTTTCCTTCCTGACCTATGAAGTAATTTCTTAAATCTTCAATCAAATCCAATGCCATATTCATTTTGTTAATGTCAGTGTCATTCAATTCAAATTCAACTATTGTCAGGCTTTTGGTTTCGTTGTTATAGTAGAAACCTGGTGTTTCTATATCTGTTTTCATGATTGCCAAATCGTTTTCAATAGCTATTTGAATTATGCCTGGAAGCACTTCCTTTAATTGGTAACGTGATAGAACATAACCATGTTCCACTAAGTATTGTTCCATTTCAACAATGTTCATGTCTTTAGTGTGGAAATGCCCTCCTTCTATTGTCTTCCATTCAATACTGAATGTTCTTCCTGCTTCACTTATAGGATTGTCATGTATTGTAATCTTTAGTGGATAGCAAAGCAATACCCTTGTATAATCAGCCACTTCATTTCCTTTTTTCCATTCTATAGTCTGTGTAGTGACTTCATTTTTCCTGTAGTCCATAACGATATATTTGTTGGAGCCAGTTTGGAGTTTGTAAATCTTATTGGTATCATATGGTATGATTGCCCTATTCAATTCACGCCCTACCAATATACTGGTCTTTTTGTCATAGTTATCTGAAATGAATCTCTCAATGCCTT
This sequence comes from uncultured Methanobrevibacter sp., assembly GCF_946184425.1. Taxonomy (GTDB): domain Archaea; phylum Methanobacteriota; class Methanobacteria; order Methanobacteriales; family Methanobacteriaceae; genus Methanocatella. Next base: position 20,131 of record NZ_CAMHFP010000019.1, read on the forward strand.
TTATCCCACTATTTGGATTTTCTTCACCCAAATAAATGTCCTCGAAGAGTTTGATGATTTCATCCAATGTTTTCTCATGAGAAGGAAGGTGGTTGTATAATTCTCTAAGAATCTTTTCAACCACGTCGGGGTCTGTACCCTGCAAATAGAAAGCACTGATAATGTTTTTAAAGTATGTAAACTCATAATCCGGTTTATAAACATTACCAATAGCTTTTTTGATTTGTATAGCTGAACTTCCTTCACTCATTTCAATTACCTTATACCTGAACGTCCCTCACAATGAAACTGTAGAATGTGTAGGTTCCGGATCTTTCCTTTACTTGGATTGTCATCCCAGATAATCTGTTTACGAACTCACGGTATTCGGAAAGATCAACATTTCTGAGAATATTGGATTTACCAACTGAACCTGCATTTTCCAATTCAAGAATGCTGGTTAAGAAATCAAATAACACGCTTCCTTTTCTGACGTTTTTGTGAATGTCCCCATCATTTTTAAGATTGACATTGATTTCAACATATAACTGGTCAGCATCCTGGAAGATGTATAATTTGAATCTGTTAACTGTTTTTTCCTCGCCGTCATCGTCAAAGGTGAAAGATGTTACTGAAGCCATTTCAGGCCTGCCGGTGATTAATGTTCCATCTTCAAAGTCTTTCAATTCTGCTTTTTCATATCCTTCCGGAATATCTACAATTTCCTCATAATCTAGTTCAGTACCTGTGAATATAGTTTGTTTTGTGTTTTCAAAACTCATTTTAATTATCTCCTAAAAATATTAAAGAGGATTTAGCTATTATCCTCTTTTAAAAATTTTGACTGGTTTTGTACTATCACTTTTTCAGCTGTCATTTCCTCAGCGCTGACTTCTCCGGCTCCTATCAGTTCTGCAATAGCTCTGTTGGTTGCACGTGTTTTTGCAGTGGACATGATAGTGTGGTCTGAGACTTTGTCTTTTCCTTTTTCAGAACGGGAGCATAATGCGTCTGATTCAACGCTACGGCCATTAGGCAGTGTTGCCCTTACGCAGTAGTAGGCTTCACGCACTCTTCCCATTTTGGTTCTTTCCAATGATCTGTCAACTATGGTAGTGTCAACGTTGAATGCTCTTGAGAGCTTTTGCCATGCTGATTTCTTTTTGAAGTGTCTTTTCACTTTAACATAGTTTCCATCTTCATCTTTTTCCTTAACAATTATTTCTTGATAGTCTGTTTCGTTTAATAATCCTTTACATAGTTTTTGATAAGCGTCCCACTGTTCAATAGCTACATCGACATCCGGAACGTTGTCTGCAGCTATTAATCCTGTTTCTTCAGGAACTTGTGGGTTTTCTATAAGTTCTGCCTTTACCATTTTATCACCTTCATGTTGATTGGAGGAATTCATTTTAGATTCCTCCGGTGCTGGTTGCTATACCAATCCAGCCAATTATTACAGCAAATATTATGCTCCCAATAAAGATTACTTTGGGATTCAAGTTCATCGGTTCCTCTTTAGGATATAATCTTGCCGGTTTGGTCATTGAAATAACCCCCTTTTGATGCTGATATCAATAATCCAATTCAGGTTGATTATTGTATGCCTTCCGCTTTTTCTGCGTATGAGCACTGTTTTATCGTCGAGGAATTTGAGTTCATCGGATTTGGTCAGTGAATAATAACAGTCTTCATCAATGGATGCAAATTCAATGAATAATCCGTCAGTAAGATTTTCCTGCATCTCAAGAAGTGTTTGTTCCATATTTGCCCTCCGGTTTGTTTTTCCTGAATCCGACAATGAATGCTTCTCCTCTTATGAATTTGATTAAGCCAATATCACCTTCAGTTGCATAGTGAATCAGTCCTAACAGCTTGGAGTGTATTAGTGTTTGGTATGCTTTTTCGCCACCATCCACCAATACGATACCGTCATCGTCAATGTAGAGGATTTCCTGTTCCACATCACCTTTGGCAACTTTGATCTCGCCATTGTGGGTGAGGATGCCATGGTAGTTGTCTTCGAACTGGTTAGGTAATGCGTATTGGTCTGCATCATGTTTTTCAAACGGTGAATAGCTGCTCATGTCTATTCACCTATTTGATCAATTTTATCAAACATTTCCCACATTTTGTCCCATAGCTCTTTGGGGACTGTAACGTATTGTACGCCATCAATTTCTTGTTCAAACATATTTTTTGACCTCTCTTGTGTTTTAAATATTTTTTATTCGTGTTTAGTCCAGTTTCATTATCTTGATTCTGTATGAATCGAAGAATTCCTTTTCATTGCGGATGTTTTCAGTTTCCTGAATTTCAGCAATTGCTTCTTCAAGTGCCATGAAGTTATTGAAAATTATTACTTCATTGGGCCGGGGTTTGATTACTTCACACATTATTTGGTGCCTCCTGTTTTCCCATTATGGGAGTGCATGATCAACAGTCTAAAACACATTGAGGCCAGAAGTCTTTGAAAAATAAAAATAGCATTCGAGTAAAATTAATTTTCCATCTCTTAACGAATATTTAGAATAAAATAAGTTTGCCATTGTTAATGTGGCAATATTTATATATTCCTTAAAATATACTAGATATTGGGTTAAGTTTTGAAAAGTATTAATTTTTAACAAAGTTTCGCGGCTCTGTTTAACTATTCTTATTTTTCTCTTACTGACCCCATAGGATTATATTAAAAAATAATATTTAGCTCGTTATTCATAATATAATCCTTTTTTTATAATCTGTTTTTTCTCATTACTTTTTTTGATATTTTACCTCCATAGATCACTGTTTAGGCCTCACCAAGAAAAAGTTGTACGAGCATGTAAAATTGCTCTGACTTCGTAATAATGGTGTGGGCCAATTACTTTGTTTGTAATTATCAATATTTAAACATTTGCATTCTATTTTTGGCGATTCGATATTAATCTGTTCAGTTTTTTTGAAATTTATTGTGTCCCTAAGCCTTGTGTTTTCACAAATTTTGCTAAACATTTCAACAGACTATTTCGACAAAAAAATCAGATTGTATAAAATTGAAATTGGAATGAAGCCTAACACTTGCCAGTGAAACGAAGTCATAATCAAAATACATATCAGGGCACTGTTTTCAGAGCATAACAATTGTCAAAAGTATTTATTCAAATATAATCAGATTATCATTTAAGTACAGTGTAAACTGCTGGTAGTTCAATGATATTAATTAATTTAAATGCCAATACGGCCATTTTGTTGAAGCGATTACTTTTCAAATGCTCTCACTTTCAGCTTAAATAATCCGTCACATAAAACAATTAATCACTATTAATGAAAAAGTGAGGTATAAAAAAGATGATCCGCAAAAGCAATAAAAACCTGCTGAATTGGATTTACGAATATATAATTGATTTTACAGATGAAAAAGACGTTTCCGGATTGACTTGGACAAGCACACATGATGAGGCTTTGAAATTCCTCCATTCCATACCTCAAAAAGAAAGGGTTCAAAGATACGGATTTTATTCAAGCCATTCAATCTTCTTCCTGGTGGATTCGCTAGATGAAATAACGGAGGTTTTAAAAAATGGATTTATTTCACAGCGGACCTGCAACATAATCTATAACTGGAATCTGGAAGTCGGACGTGAAAACTGGGATATGATAGATATTAAGGCAATGTCTCTTCAGGAAGGCATGGAATGGAATAGTACCAAACAGACATATGTTTCCAATCCCTTGAATCGGTTGGAAGAGCTGGGCCTCGTCGAATGCGTCAATCCTGAAGTGAAACGGGGAAAATTGTACAGATTAACCGAAAAGGGTGAGGAAATATTCGGGGACATATGATCTGGTTTTAATACGAAATGATTGATTCAGAATTAGATTATTCTGGATCAAATAACATTAACGGCTGGGGTTAGCTATTCAAAACTTACTTTCCGAAACCATTGCATATATATCCCAGTCCAAAATCTAAATCCAAATCCGAAACGGCGACCATTAATGTTAATGTCATCTTAGGAGTAGTAAGATTAAACTTGAATTAAAGCAAATTCTTAATAGAATTTCAGAAAATATGATAAATAAAAATGTAGGTATAAAACAAACCTTCAAATATATTTTAAACAAGGAATATTCCTGTTTAAAATACTTTTCATAGATAGCAGAATAATCTCTAGAATGATAACTACTTATAAGTAATATAATGCCGGGTAAAATTTCTAAAAAAGATTTGTTATTTAGTAATATAGATAAACCTGTGAAAATAATCAAAATTAATAAATATAGGCATATAGTAATTTTCTTTAATCTATATAATTCCTCATTAAATGACATTTAATCACCTAAATATAAAATAGGATAATTTAAATTAGGAATCTTCTCCTAATTTAATAATCAATATTGTTATTATAAATAATATCAAAAAAATTAATCCAAACCAATTAAAGTACCATAAAACTGAAACTACGCAAAGAATACCATATAAAACGCATAGATAATTATCATTTTCAATTTTATATGAAGATACATAAATAATGAAAGCCAATAAGATGTCAACAACTGTTGTTACAATCAAGGGTATCAGTAAATCAATATCTAAATATGCCCTCAGACCAAATTTAGTCAGCATGAAAATTATGAAAAGAATCCATAAAATAAAATAAAAATAAGCGATGCATCTTGCTAATTGACGACCATTCTCTTTTCGTACAAACATATATTGACCCTCTTGTTAATAGAATTAATATATCTTTATTTTACTATAAATATTTAATCAAATCATCAGAAGAACATTAACGGCTGGGGTTAGCTATTCAAAACTTACTTTCTAGAATCCTTGCATATATATCCCAGTTTAAAAATCAAATCCAAATCCAAAAAGGTTGCCGTTAATGTCAAATCCAGTTCATCAAATTAAAAGAAAAATATTAGCTATTGATTATATCAGGGTTGGCATCAAGTATTAGGAATGTTTGGCAATGGCATTCAACAGGGTCAAATGCCATCACAAGATTATTTTCCTATCTGTGCTTTAAGGAGTTCAAAATCCTTTTTCATCGATCGGATATCTGCCACTTCTCGCTTAAGGACCTCAAGTTCAGTTTCCAATTTCTTTTTATCATTTTCCAGTTGCATGAACTCAGGAGACTTGATTGATAGCTTTTCAACATCCATATTGATTGTTACGGCAGGCAAATGCCTGATGTATTCATATTTCAACTCTTCAGGATTGGTCATGAAATAAACGGAATCAGTTACGTTTTTAGCCTTTCCCTGCAAATCGTTGACCTTGTCTATGCTCATGCCGTCGTTGTATAATGCGCTTGCATGGAATTTCCTCAGCATGTGGCTTCTGAATCTAGCATATTTTCCAACATTTCCAAGATTCAATGTATCGTTTATTTTTTGAAATGATCTTCCAAGATGTGTTGGGCTTACATCGAATAGGGGGCTGTCATTTTTAACTGAATCTGTGCGTGTTAAAATATATGCATTGATTGCATTTACTGCTTCTGGACTGCAATATGTGATATAATATTTGTTTGTTTTTTTCCTTCGGAGATTGAAGGTAGGCACGACATCATCCTTTTCGTTCAAGAAATCAATTACCTCAAAAATGTCCATTCTGCGCCTAGGTATATATTCTGATACTGCATCTATGTAATCCTGTATGGTTAAACTCAATGCTTCTGCTCTGGCACAACCGCTTGAACATGAAAACAGTATTATGGCTTTCATCAATGGTGAAGATATTTTAAATGCTTCCCTTATCACTTCTTTGTCAGGCAAATCCTTATAGTAGATTGGCTGGGGTTTTCTCAAAGACTGTTGGGTAACTCTAGGCAATGATTGTATTTCAATGTCATAGAATTTGTAAAAGAATTTGATGCTCCAGATGTGTTTTTTCACAGTGCTTGCAGCATAATTCTGTAACAGGTGGTGTCTGAATTCAATCAGTTTAGCTCTTAAACGGCAATTTTTCCATCTTACATTGTTCTTTTCATCTTCTTCAGCTTCCATCAGAAGTTCCTCAAGTGACATGTCGAAATATTCACAGTACTTCCGAAGTGAAAGGTTATAGTTGTTCTGTGTCTGTTTTGAATGATTGCAACTTAAACACATATTCTTAATGAGCTCGTTATTCATGCTATCACCTATGTATTTTATTTTTTAAATATTGTTAGAGAGAGCATTTGAAAAGTAATATTTTTCCGACAAAATCTATAAGTATGACAACTTTCATACTATCTATATGAAAGGAGATGTTTATTACGGTAAAGGTATAAGAGAGTTAAAAGACAGTCACCCGGACTTATTTGAATTAGTATCCAACATTAACGATACTGTATGGGACGGTAAGGTTATAGATTACAAAACTCAAAAATTGATTGCTATTGGTATTACTGCTTCCCGTGCTGATCCAAGAGCTACCAAAAAACAAATGAGGAGTGCAATTGAAGTATTGGGCATCACAAAAGAAGAAATTGTTGATGTTTTAAGAGTTGTCTTATTGACTTCTGGTATGCCAGCATTTTCAAAATCACTTCAAATTTTAAACAGTGTTACTGAAGCTATCGAAGAAGAAAGGGAAGATAAAGCTTAAAATCCCTCTGATTTTGAAGTTTTTGAAAAGATTATAATAGTAATGTTTAGAAGAGTTAACAAATAATATAACTCTTGAACTCTTTTTTTAGTAAGGATTTTCTTAAATTAACCTAGAATTTGATGCATCATTATTAAAATGCAAAATCCGATAAACAAAATCATTCCTGGATTAATAATTATTGTTTTAAACGGTTTGGATAATGTTATTTTTTCACAAAGATTTTCTAAGTTAATGTTTTTGTGGCGATATAGTTTTAATGCACCTATCAAAAACGAAACAAGTATTATCGCTAAATAAATTATCACTATTGACAAATCAAAAGGTTGCATTGGCCCTGAAATCATGTTTTCCACACTTTTTCCAACAAATAAGCTTACAACTGATCCCATCAAATTAACTATAATGTGAAGTAGTATGGTGTATTTTAATTTTCCTGTTTTTATGTAAACATATGCGAAAAATCCTCCCAATAGGAATGCATAGAAAAACTGGTTTAGATTTCCATGAATTAAACCGAATATTAATGAAGATAAAAGTATTGAGACTTTAGCCCCATATTTTATTGTTCTGTCGATTAGTAATTTTCTAAACAGTATCTCTTCAAAAATAGGTCCGATAATACTTATTAACAATAGATTCAACCAAATGTCAGTTGAATTTATTAGTGTCTGTACGGGATTTATTACATCAAGAGGTGTAAAAAAGCTGATTATTGAAGTAATTATTAATCCTATTATATTTCCTATCCACATAAGGGTTATTGTTATTGCGAGATATGTTAAAAATTTTTTAATGGATAATTCTTGTTTTTCTGGTTTTTGTGAATCTAGTTTTTTCATTAGATAGATTAAAATTGGAAATGGTAAGACATAATTGCAAATAGCTGATATTATTGTGAGTGAATTTAAATTATTGATTAAAGTAAGATTTAACACTCCAGCTATATTGATTATGATTATTTGAAGGATTATTGTAAGAATTGCATATACTAAATAATTAATTCCTATTTTTGAGAAAAATTTTTTATGGATATTCAAACACTCACCAATTAACTTTTTAGTTTTGAATTCTTATTTACTTTTATCTATAAAAAGTTTAGGCGTTCCAAAATATTTATAAGGTATTGTCAATAAATTTAGTCATACCTAAAAAAAGAGGTGTGTAAAATGGGAGGAAGACATGGACGAGGTCATTCATCATTGGGCTTGGAATTGGGTATGCATTTATTTTCTGAATTTTTAAGGTCATCACATAAATCACGGTGGCGTATTGGTAATAATATTCACAAATGTATGTTATGTGGAAAATGTGAGTTTGTCTGTCATTCACGGGCTATTTCTGTAAGCAGACATAATAAAACCTGGACATTGAATAACAGGCGTTGCAATCAATGTTTGGAATGTGTGATGAAATGTCCTGCACGTTGTCTTACACAGGTTAGGATATAGTTTCCAATTTTAGGATTGCTTAAATCTTTTATTTTTTTCATTATTTCTATTTTTTGGTTTAACTAAATTATTATCTTAATTTTTTTTTAGTTTAACCAAATTTTATTCTTTGCTTTGCCTAAAAAACCTCTTAAAATCGAATAATTTATATAGGGGTTTTGAGTTAATATAGTATGTCAGATAACTTATGCAATTAAATTGGGGATGTGAGGATTGCTAAGTTATTTTGCATAAATAATCAAATTACTTTTTTCTGAGCTTCGAGTTAAATTTGTACAATATTTAATTGTATTTAGGTTTACCTAAAACTTATATAATATTGTAACTAATATAATATTGTAATTGAATAATTTAGTTTTGCCTAAATTATTTCAATGAATAAATAATTTTTTTAGGATGTGAAATGATGTTACGTAATGATATTATTGACAAATGTGTAGAACATAAACATGCATTGATTTTTGCAGCAGGAATCGCAACTGCTATTGTAGGTAAAAAAATAATTGAATCTAAAACCGTAAAAGATGCAGCTACCCGTGGAATGGCAACTGTAATGTCAGCTAAACAAGATGCTGAAGAATGTTTCCAGGACATGAAAGAAAATGCAGAAGAAATTGTAATCGATGCTCACGAAGAAGATAAAAAAGAAATCTACGTAGAAGCTAAAGATTAATTTTATTTTTTTAAGGTTGAAAAATGAAATTTCAAGTAATGTATGATAACGGGCCTCGTTTAAGGGTTCGTTCTGGCCAATGGGCCTTCACTCAAAAGGAAGGTTATGGTCTTGCTTCATTACTTTTGGATCAAAGTTTTGTATATGAGGTATATACTTCCCATAGAAATGGAAGTATTACAATATACTATGAGGAAAGTATTGAAAATAAACAGAAAATATTCAATATCCTTAAAGGAATTACATTTGATGATTTGTTTGAAGCTGAACCTACACAGACTCAGGTTTCAAAAGAAATCACTGATGATTTTTATCTCAAATTATCTAAAATGATTTTTAAAAGGGTTTTGGGAAGACTGTTCTTGCCGATTCCTATTAAAAATGTTTTAACAATATATCGTGCTTTAAGATATGTTGCTGAAGGTTTGGATAGTTTAACAAGTTTCCGTGTTGATGTTGCACTTCTTGACGGTGCGGCAGTAGCCGGTGCATTGTTGCAAAAACAATATAGGCCTGCAAGTTCCATGATGTTCTTATTGTCTATATCCGATGAACTTGAAGATTATACTTTACAAAAAGCTAAATCAACTCTTAAAGATAGTTTAGCTTTAAATATTGACACTGTATGGGTAATTGGAGAAGATGGTGAGGAAAAACAATGTCCTGCTGTTGACATTGATAAAGGCGATAAAATCAAAGTTCACATGGGAGATGTAATTCCTGTTGATGGAAAAGTAATCGAAGGGGAAGGAATGGTTAATGAGGCTTCCATGACTGGAGAGCCATTGGCCGTTCACAAAAGACCTGGCAAAACAGTTCATGCGGGAACTGTAATTGAAGAAGGAAATCTGATTGTTGAAGTTTACTCAATGAATAAGGAAACAAGATTAAATAAAATTATTGATTTAATTGAAAACTCAGAAGAACTTAAGGCTGATACACAAAGTAAGGCCGAAAAACTTGCTGATTCTATTGTTCCATACAGTTTCATTGCAACAGCTTTAACATATCTCATTACACGCAATCCGTCAAAAGCGTTATCTGTGTTAATGGTTGATTTTTCATGTGCAATTAAGTTGACTACTCCATTATCCATCATATCTGCAATGCGCGAAGCATCTGATAACCGGATGATGATTAAAGGTGGTAAATTCCTTGAAAACTATGCGAATGCTGATACAATTGTATTTGACAAGACCGGAACTTTAACTAATGCGGCACCAAAAGTCGTTGATATCATTCCAATGTCTAGAAGATACACCCGTGATGAAATCCTGACTATGGCTGCATGTATTGAAGAGCACTTTGCACATAGTATTGCTACGGCTATTGTAAAACAGGCTGAAGAAGAGGGTTTAAAGCATGAGGAAGATCACAGTGAAGTTAAATACATTGTAGCTCATGGTATTGCAACGGAATATGATGGAAAACGTGCAGTAATAGGTTCCAAACATTTCTTGTTTGATGATGAAGGAGTCAAATTAACAAAAACTCAGGAGAAAAAAATCAAAAAACAAGCTAAAGAACATTCTGTAGTTTACCTTGCTATTGATGGAAAACTTGAAGGTATAATCTGCATTGATGACCCTGTACGCGAAGAAGCGAAATATGTCATTGAAGAACTCAAGTCATTAGGCATTGAAAATGTCATAATGCTTACGGGTGACAGTGAAAGTGGTGCAAGGGCAGGTGCAAAGGCTTTAGGCATTACAGAATACCGGTCTCAAGTACTTCCTGAAGATAAATCCAGAATTGTTGAAGAACTTAAAGAAGAAGGAAAAACTGTTATAATGGTGGGTGATGGTATTAATGATTCACCGGCACTTGCGGCAGCAGATGTTTCCGTTTCAATGAAAAATTCATCAGATATTGCTCGTGAAGTTGCAGACATATCTTTGCTTTCCGATGATTTGTATGATCTTGTTACACTCAGAAAACTAAGTGTTGGAATGCTTGACAAGATCAATACTAACTACCGAAATATTGTTGCGGTTAATGGTTCACTTCTTGTTTTAGGAGTATTGGGTGTAATTCCACCGTCAACATCTTCAATGATACATAACTTATCTACAATGTTATTTGGAGCAATGAGTACTAAATCCGTCCTCAAAGACGAAGATTATACTGAAGGTATAGAAGTAGAAGCTATTGAAGTAGCTGATGCTTCTTAATTTTTCTTTTTTTTCTTGAGTTTTTTTTAAAGTTTTTATATGATGATAACATAATTAGTAATGTATAAAAATTTTAATTAAGTGATGAAATGTTTAATAATTATAAAAATAAATTCGTTCCATTAATTTTACCAATAATTCTAATCTTTTTCTGGTATCTGATTACTAATGGTTTGGGATTATTTTCTTCATACATTTTGCCAGGCCCAATAGATGTACTCAACTCTGCTTGGGTGGTTATAGAAAATGGCAAACTTCTTACAAATACTGTTGACACTTTATTTAAAGTATTTGCAGGTTTGATTTTGGCATCTGTTGTAGCTATTCCATTGGGAATCTTGCTTGGATGGTATAAGACTTTGGAAGATTTGGCTACTTTTGTAATCAGTATCCTAAGACCAATCCCTCCGGTTGCATGGATTCCGTTTTCAATTTTATGGTTTGGAATTGGAACTGTTCCTGCAGTATTTATCATATTTATGGGATGTGTGTTCCCTATTTTAGTATATACCATTGATGGAGTAAAAAGAACTGATAAGGTTTTAGTCGAATCCGCTCAAACTTTAGGAGCAAACGACTGGAATGTTTTAAGACGTGTTGTTGTACCGTCAACAGTTCCATATATTGTTTCTGGTTTAAAAGTGGGAATTGGTATTGCTTTGATGTGTACCATTTCTGCTGAGATGATTGGTTCAAGCAGTGGTTTAGGTTATATGATTTTAACTGCAACAAATCTCTTTGATACTGGTACTACTGTTGTAGGTATGCTTGTAATAGGTTTAATTGGACTTGTATTTGATTTTGTATTTACAAAAGCTCAAAACAGGATATTCTGGTAGGTGTGTTAAATGTCAATTGAAATAAAAAATATTCATAAATCCTTTGAAGGTAAAAAATCAGATAAACTGTCTGTTTTGGAGGATATTAATTTAACTATTAATGATGGTGAGTTGGTTTGTCTTTTAGGCCCCTCAGGCTGCGGTAAGACAACACTTCTTCGTTTGATAGCAGGCCTTGACCAACCTACTTCTGGTGAAATAGTTGCCAATGGTGAAGTTGTTAAAAAGCCGTCCGGTGACAGAGCAGTGATTTTCCAGCAATATTCCCTTTTCCCATGGCTGACAGTTTTGGAGAATGTTACATTCGGTTTGGAAATGACCAAAAAAGGAAGTAAGGAAGAAAATATTGCCGCTGCAGAAAGATATCTTACAAGTGTTGGTTTAATTGACTTTAAAGATAGCTATCCTCATGAACTTTCTGGTGGTATGAAACAGAGGGTTGCAATAATTAGATCTTTACTTAACCATTCGCCTATTTTACTTATGGATGAGCCATTTTCTGCATTGGATATGCAAAATAGACATAAACTTCAAGAGCAACTGATTGGGGTTTGGAAAAGGTTCAACAATACAATTGTTTTTGTAACTCACGATGTGGATGAAGCAGTATTCCTCGCTGATAAAATCGTAATTTTGGATAAAAATCCTGGAAAAATTGCATATGTCCAAGAAGTTGATATTGAAAGGCCAAGAAAAAGAGAATCTAAAGAGTTTATTGCTCTTCAGGAAGCAATTGTTGAAGATTTAGATATGGGAGATTAGTTGTCTAATCCCATTTAATTTCTTTTTTTATTTTTAAAATTTCTTTTTTAATAAGTTCCACACATTTTTCATCGTTTTCATTAATTCTTACAGTGCATTCTGCTTTCATATTATTTTCTTTTAGGAGTTTTTGAACATTCAAATTATATTCAACAGAAGCATCCTTTGTTTTTAAAATGGTTTCAGGACAACAGTTTTCACAGCCATTTACACCAATTACTGTGTTGTTGTGAGCAAGGTCTATGAATTTTTGATAATTTCCACCACTTGCAACAATGCAGCAATACTCGATATCATCATATTCAATACTTAAATCGTAAACACTGACACGTGATACTTCACCTCGCGGATTCATTCCACTGCAGGCACATAAAACAAGTTTGTCATTCATATTATCACTAGATTTTAGCTATTAAAGTTCCATAACTTCCATTTTTTATTCCTTCATAAACATAATCCAGGGATTTTATAATGCTTGTTTTCAAATCATTGTTCCTTGCCAAATATGCAACAATTGCTGATGATAGATTGCAGCCTGTACCATGCAGATTATCAGTTTCAATCAATTCCTGTTTTTTAATAGTAATTTCACCATCGATGTTAATTGTATTAATGCCGTCCAAGTGTCCTCCTGTAATGATATTGTCGCATAATATTTTTTTTGATGCTTCAATTGCATCGTTGCCGTCTTTAATTTCAAAACCTGTTAATTTTTCTGCTTCTGAAATATTTGGAGTTGTTAAAATAGAATTTGGAAGAAGATATTTATTTAAAGCATCAGCTAAATCCTCTTTTGTTAGGTCTCCACCGGATGTTGCTACCATAACCGGGTCTACCACTGCTTTTAGATTGTATTCTTTGATTTTTTTTGAAACCATCTTAATTATTTCGGGTGAGTATAACATTCCAGTTTTTATAATTTCCACTTCATAACTTTCCATTACTGAATCAATTTCTTCTTCGATAAATTCTGGGGAAATTGGTAATGTTGAAAAGAATTTATAGGGATTTTGCGCAGTTAAAGCAGTAACAATCCCAGTTCCATAAACTCCAATTGCCTGAAAAGTTTTCAAATCAGCATAAACACCGGCTCCTCCTGACGGATCAATGCCTGCAATGCTCATCACAATCATTTAATCAGCTCGTGTAACTTTTATTCTTTCGCTACCACGTGACGGTTCAAATTGAACTTTAAGCTCTTTTAAATACTTTCGAGTATGGGTTTTTTCACCGTGAATCATGATTTCGCCTAAATCTTCAGCAGTATTTACATCAAGAGCCATGAAGAATGAGTCATGAACCTGTGGATTTAATTTTTTTCTTTCAGCAGCGTTTACATGTTCCTTATAGCTAAAACCTTCAAAGCGTGTGTGTATTGCCATAGGTTTCATTATCATCATGTTTGTTCCTCCACCTTTAGATGGGACAATGATGAAATCAAGGCTTTTGGAAGCATTAATCAACATTTGGACATTAGTTTTCCCAATTAACGGAATGTCAGATGGTACAATAAGGACTTTTTTTGTTTTTCCTTTGCAATATTTCATTGCCTGCTTCAATGCCTTGTTTAAATTTGAATTTTCATCCTCTAAGAGGGTGTTTAACTTAAGGCTTTCAGCATAACTCAGCACATCCTCATCTCTGCTGATAATGAATATTTTATCCACATATTTTTTCAGGGTATCTGTAACATCCTGAAGCATTACTTTCAGGAGCTTTTCCCTTTCCTCTTCTGATAAAAATGGAGAAAGTCTAGTTTTTGCATTTTTGAACTTGCTAACTGGAATTATTGCATATATCTCATCCATACTATCACTAATAAGTTTTAGCTATTAAAGCGATGTATTTTGCATCTTTGTCACTGGCTATACATTTGCCTTCGGATACTTCTTCCTGAATACCTAAAATGTCGTAACCTGTTTTTTCTTCGATTTGCTTACCTACTGATTCATCTCCACACCAGTTGAATTTGACGACATTGCCCGCTTCGACAAGTTGTGGAATTTCATCTAAATCCTCTGTGAATTCAACATGTTCCTCTTGGAATTTCCATGATTGTCCGGCAAGGTCTTCGGAGGATTTATTCAATAATTCAATCACATTGTCTGCTAATGATTCGTCCAATGGAAGCTCTATTTTTTCTTCTTCATCTCTCCTCATTGCTATTGTAATATTGTTTTGCAAATCACGAGGTCCGAGTTCCAGTTTAATTGGAGTTCCTTTTAGCTCCCAGTCATTGAACTTTTTGCCTGGGCGGATGTCTCTGTCATCAAGGTTGACTCTGAGACCTTTTGCTTCCAATTGTTCTTTGATTTCACTGCATTTTGCAAGAACTTCTTCTTTTCCTTTTTTGAATAGGATTGGGATTATTGTAACTTGATTTGGTGATACTTTTGGCGGTAGGCGTAGACCTTTTTCGTCTCCATGAATTCCAATAACTGATGCTATTACTCTGTCAGATAATCCTGCACATGTTTGATAAACTAATTTGTGCTCTCCGTCTTTGTCTTCAAAAGTAATGTCAAATGTTTTTGCAAAGGTCTGACCGAGATTGTGAATTGTACCAATCTGCAGGGTTTTTCCATTAGGCATTATTACATCAAAGGCCATTGTGTAGTCGGCACCTGGGAATTTGTCCCATTCAGGCCTTTTGGAAATTAGGTATGCAAGACCTAAATCATCGAAGAATTCTTTATACATTTCAATGAAGTCCTGAACTTGTTCATCAGATTCTTCTTTGGTTGCATGTGCTGTATGAGCTTCTTTAAAGGTAGTTATTTCTCTGACTCTTATTAATGGTCTTGTATGTTTTGTTTCATATCTGAAAGTGTTGACTATTTGATACATTTTAATTGGAAGGTCAATATGTGTTCTAATCCACAGGGAGTACATAGGATATATTGCGGTTTCACTGGTTGGTCTTAATGCCAGTTGTTCATTTAATTCTCTTTGACCTCCTTTTGTTACCCAATATACTTCATCTTCAAATCCTTTTACATGTATTCCTTCCTTTGCAAGTTCACTTTCAGGAACAAGCATTGGGAACAATACTTCATCATGATCTTTATCCAATAATTTTTTAATAATGTTCATTGAATGTTTCCTTATTTGAAAACCGTATGGTCTCCAAACTGCCATTCCTTTAATAGGATATCTTGAATCGGTAATGTCTGCTTGTTCTAATATATCATGAAACCATTCATCAAAATTTTCCACCATATCACCTAAATAATTTTATAATATTAAATTATATGTTTTT
>NZ_CAMHFP010000020.1 GCF_946184425.1 uncultured Methanobrevibacter sp.
ATGGTAATTTCTATTAACCTTTATAATATAGGATAATTATAATTATATATAGATAATAAATTTTTGATATTATAATTTTTTGTTTAAAATTATAATATATTATATTAAGGGGAATTATATGAGCTTAATTATTGCTTACATTGGTAAAAAAGGATGTGTAATGGCAGCTGATAAAAGAAAGATAGGTTATTTTGGTGATAAAGAAAATTTAGAAAAATTAGAACAAGAATTATATAGTGGTGAAATCAGCTCTGATGGTGAATTTAAAAGAAGAGCTGAAGAATTAGGTATTTCTGTAAAAATTACTGATGATGCTACAAAGTTAAAAATAGTTGGGAATTGTGTCAGAGGGGAAGTAAGTACTAAAGGAACTTTTGAAACAAAACGTAGAAGAATTTACGGAACTAGTAATGGTTATCAATTAGTCGAATTATTAGGTTCAGATGTGACCTCCCGTAAATCTGGTGAATCTGGAATTATTATTTTTGGTAATAATTTTGCTAAAAAAATGGCCGAAACTTTAATTTCAAGAAAACTGAAACCTTCTTCCAGTTTAAAATCAAAAGGTGAAGTATTTGAAGAAATTTTAAGAGAAGTTGCAGCTAAAACTCCTACTGTCGGCATTAATTGTGATGTTTTAAAACAAGAACCGAAATTTGACAAATCTCAGGCCCAAAGACACTTGAATGTAACTATTGATAATGATGTAAAAGTATTGGCTAAATTCAGGCAAACTTTAACTGAACAAATTGTTCAACAAAGCATTGAAATTGAAATGGCGAATAAAATTATTGATAAAGGTGACATTGGTAAAGTTGTTTCAGTTGATGGAAACATGGTTTATGTTCAATTGAATAGCAAAACACAGGCCTTAGATGGGAACTGGAAACAATTGGCCGCACCTAATCAGAATGTTATAATGTTTACAGAAAGTGATGATGTTAATATAGGAGATGTAGTCACTATTGACAATGAAGATTTATGCCTTAAAAAAGATAAGTCTTCTTTAAAATGTGATGTTATTTTATGTTCATTGTGATTGGGGATTTAAATGAAATTAACATTTTTAGGTAGTGGTGGTGGAAGATTTTCTGCTATCTCTCAAAGAAGGATGACTGGGGGGTTCAGAATTGATAATATTAATGGAAAGAATTATCATGTTGACCCTGGACCAGGAGCTCTTATAAGAACATATCAATTTGGTTTTGATCCTCGTAATTTAAGTGGAGTGTTTGTTTCTCATGCACACACTGATCATTATAATGATGCTGAAATTCTTATTGAGGCGATGACTCGGGGAATGACAAGAAAATATGGGACTATTTTTGGCAGTACAAGTGTTTTAAATGGTTTTGAAAATTGGGGTCCGTGCATTTCTGCTTATCATCAGTCCAAATCAGACAAGGTACTTTTAAAACCGGGTGAAGTTCGTGAAGTAGATGGAATAAAAGTTAAAGGAACAAAAACCATTCATGGAGACCCTGCGGGGGTAGGATTTCAACTGGATTACAATGGGTTTAAGTTATCTTATACTTCAGACACAGGATACTTTGATGAATTACCTGAGTATCATGAAGGTGCAGATATTTTAATAGCCAGCGTTTTAAGGCCTGGAAACAGATCAATAAATGGTCATATGTGTTCTCGTAATTTCATTGATTTGATTAATGAAGTTCAGCCTAAAGTTGCCGTAATGACTCATTTGGGTCTTAAGATGATTTCTTCAAATCCTGTGACTGAGGCTAAAAAGATTTCTAAGGAGACTGGTGTAAAGGTGATTGCTGCTTTTGATGGATTATCATTTAATGTCAATTATAACAATCCAAAAAGATTCAGACTGATATCTCTTAAGGATACAGAATCTCAAGCCCACAGTAATACTCATGCATTATATAATGCTGAAAGAAGAAATTCTTATCAGCTTTCATTCAAAAACAACGAGTTTGATGAATTATCAATAATTAAAAAAAATCAAAATTAAAGTTTTAAATTTGCAGGGTGGATAAATCCTGAGCGAATCATGTGGTCTGCCAGAATAATTGCCGTGCTGGATTCAGCTACAACGGTTACTCTTGGACAAATACAAGGATCATGTCTGCCTTTAATTTCTATTTTTTCGTTTTCTCTTTTTTCCAGATTAATTGAATCCTGACATTTTGATATTGAAGGAGTAGGTTTTACTGCAATTCTGGATATTATTGGCATTCCATTGCTCATGCCTCCAATTATTCCTCCGGAATTGTTTGTTTTTGTTGTAATTTTATCATCTTCAATCTGATATTCATCATTAATTTGGGACCCGGTATAATTTGCAACATCAAATCCAAGGCCGATTTCAATGCCTTTAACCGCTCCGATATTCATTAGTATTCTTGCAAGATCCCCATCCAATCTTTCAAAGACAGGTTCTCCTATGCCTGCGGGAACTCCAATAGCTATTGTTTCTACAATGCCGCCAACTGAATCTCCTTCACTTTTTTTATCTAAAATTAATTTTTCCATTTCCTTTGCTGCTTTTAGGTCTGCGCATCTGATAGGATTTTTTTCAATGTTTTCTTTAATTTTAGAGTAATCTTGAGGTTCTGCTTTTATATCTCCAATTTGGGTGACATGGGATATTATTTCAATATTTTTTGTCTTAAGGAGTTTTTTGGCTATCGCCCCACCAATCACATGGCCGATTGTAACTCTTCCGCTGCCTCTTCCTCCACCGTTATAATCGTAGTTTCCGTATTTCATCATCCAGCCAAAGTCTCCGTGTGAAGGGCGTGGAGTATTTTTAAACATGGAATAGTCTTTGGAATGTTGATTTTTATTGAATATGACTCCAGTAATCGGAGTTCCATCTGTTTTTCCTTCAAAGATTCCTGAAAGTATTTGGACTTCATCTGATTCTTTTCTTGGAGTTGTTACACTACTGGTTCCTGGTTTTCTTTTGTCAAGCTCTTTTTGAATGTCTTCAACATTTAATTCAAGATTTGCAGGGCATCCGTCAACAATTGCGCCCACTGCTTTTCCATGGCTTGATCCAAAACTTGTTACTTGAAATTTTTCTCCAATTGAATTTGACATATTTGGCCTCTTTTTGATAATTATTGGATTATATATTTTTTAAATTATATAAGTTTAGTAAAAATTTTAAATAATCCTATTGATATATTAAGATTAGTGATAATATGGAATTTCCGACCACAAGAATGAGAAGACTTAGAAAAAATGCTAAAATAAGAAATATTGTTCGTGAAACTAAATTAGAAAAAGATGATTTGATTTATCCTATTTATTTTAAAGAAGAACTTCAAGGAGATGAAAAAGAGGAGATTTCATCACTTCCGGGTGAATACAGGTACTCTTTGGATAGTGGTATTGAATTTGCAAAACAACTTGAAGCAAAAGGATTGAAATCAATTATAGTATTTGGAATACCTGCTGAAGATACAAAAGATGAAATAGCGTCACCGGATTATTCTGCAACAGGAATTGTTCAAAAAGCTGTAAGAAGACTTAAAAAGGAAACAAGTCTTGTTGTAATTACTGATGTGTGCTTATGCCAATATACTTCTCATGGACATTGTGGAATGATTGTTGAAAACGATGATACTGATGATGGAATAGAAATATTGAATGATGAGTCACTGCCTTACATTGCAAAGGTTGCTCTTTCCCACGCTCAGGCGGGTGCTGATATTGTAGCTCCTTCTGATATGATGGATGGTAGAGTTAAGGCTATTCGTGAGACTTTGGATGAAAATGGATTTTATAATGTGATGATAATGTCATATTCCGCTAAATATGCATCTGCATTCTATGAACCGTTTAGAGTTGCAGCTTGCTCCTCACCTCATGCCGGAGACAGAAAATCTTACCAGATGGATCCTGCAAATGCGGTTGAAGCAATTCGTGAATGTGAACTTGATGTTATTGAAGGATGTGATTTTTTAATGGTAAAACCCGCCCTTCCGTATTTGGATGTCGTTCGTATGGTAAGGGATGAATTCATGTTGCCTTTGGTTGCATATAATGTGAGTGGAGAATATGCAATGCTTATGGCAGCTATTGATAAGGGTTTTTTAACTGAAAAAGCTATAACTGAAGCATTGCTTTCAATAAAAAGAGCTGGTGCCGATTTGATAATCACAAACTTTGCTCCATATTTGCTTTTAAATGATGTGATAGAATGAATCCAGATGAAATTGCAAAAATAGCACAGATTGCATCTGCTCTTGAAGTAAGTGGATATCCAAAACCGGGTAATGTTCACAGAACTCGTGATTATGATGATATGGAATTTGAAGACTTTATCATCAGCGGAATTGTAATTGGTGATACAATTCGAGAAGCATGCACAGATGTTGATGTTGAAAATCCTGAACTTGGAAGATATATTCTGCAGGCTGTAGCCGAAACAGACAGATGGATTAAGAATAATACTAACCTGGGGATTGTCATGATGACAACTCCTATTGCAGTTGCAGCAGCTATAAGTGATTCATTTGAAGACATTAGAGAAAATATCAGATTACTGATGGGAAATACTTCTGTGGATGATGCATGCGATTTGTATGATGCAATAAACATTGCGGATGCTGGAGGAATGGGAGACCAGGATGAATATGACGTTGCAAGTGACAATGCTAAAAATGAACTAAGAGAAAACAATCAGACAATGTATGATGTTTTGAAAATCTCTGCTCCCTGGGACATGCTTGCACGTGAAATGACTTCAGATATGCCTGCAGTATTTGAAATTGGCTATCCTGCTTATCACGAACTTAAGGAAGAAAAAACTAAAAATGAAGCATGTCTTTTAACATTTTTGACTATACTGTCACATGTTCCGGACACTTTGATTTCAAGAAAGTACGGTGATGAAGAAGCTCTTAAAATATCCTTGATGACAAGGGATCTGCTAAAAATGAAAGATTCTTCTGATTTTATTGATAGAGTTAGTGAATTTGATGATTATTTATATAAAAATAAATATAATCCCGGAACAACAGCTGACTTAACAGCAGCTTCCATTTTTGTTAGTTATTTGAAATCCAATTTCGAATAATTTTTTTTTCTTTTTTTTTATCAATATTTTGAACTAACAATCGTTAGTTTTTTATATCATAACTAACAACTGTTAGTTAGAGGTAATAGGATATGAGCAACAAGGACAAAATATTCCATGTTTCCATTAATCTGTTTTCAAAATATGGTTATGATGGTGTATCTGTGCGAAAAATTGCAAATGAAGTTGGAATAAGGGAAAGTTCAATATATAATCATTATAAAAGTAAAGAAGCAATTTTAGATAATATTCTTGATTATTATATAATGCAAATGTTATCCGAAGATATTCCTATAGAGCAGGCAAGCGCTAATTTGGATATAAGTTTTGATTATTTTTATCAGGCAGGATTGAATGCATTCGCATCACAGCTTAAAGATGATAAGATGTCAAAAATTACAAGGATAATCCTGATTGAATCTTATCACAATGATAAAATTAAGAAATTTATGAAAAAAAGCATAATTGATGATGCAATTGATGGTTGGATTAGACTGTTTGAGTTAATGAAATTTAAAAAATTAATTATAGCAGATGTTGACTCAAAACAGCTTGCAGAATCATTTTACAAATATGGGCTGTTTTTGCTGTATGAACATTACATCATTAATTACCCTGAAGATGATGATGAATTTGTAGAGGGGTTATGTGAAAAATCCAAAAATCATATTGAGCTGATTTTTAATTCCGTAAGGAGATAATACAATGAGATTAAGACTTGAAAATGAAAAGGATTACTTTGAAGTCGAAAAACTTGTTAGAAATTCCTTTTGGAATATATATCGTCCGGGGGCATTTGAACATTACATTGTTCACCACTTAAGAAACGATAAATGCTTTATGAAAAATTTGGCATATATTATTGGAGACGATGATAAAATTATAGGACATATCAATTATTCATGGGGTTTAATAGATTATGATGATGAGAAGATTTATGCCGCTGTTTTGGGTCCAGTATCCATTCATGAAAATTATCAAAATCAGGGCTTTGGGTCAAAATTAATTGACTTTACTCTCAGTTTAACTGAAAAAGAGGAAATTCCCTTTGTTTTTGTGATAGGTGATGAAAATTATTATCACAGATTCGGTTTTGAAAGTGCATCAAAGTATGGTTTATTTCTTGAAGGGACAAATACTGCTGAAAAGTGCCCATTTTTCATGATTAAAGTATTTGATAAAAATAAACTAAAAAATAAGGTTGGAATATTTCACAATCCTGAAGTGTTTAATGTTAATCAAAGGGATGTGGATGAGTTTGACAAAAAATTTGAATTTAGGGAAAAATTGGTTTTAGATACTCAATTGGAGGAGTTATAAAATGAAGTATGTAATTATAAATGGATCTCCAAGACGTAAAAATACTTGGAAAATGGTAAAACAGGCAAAAAAGAATTTAAAAGGGGATTTTGAAGAGATTCATTTGATGAAGGAAAAAATTCCGTTGTGTAACGGATGCTTTAAATGCATTATGGAAGGTGAGGAAAAATGTCCTCATAGGGATAAAGTCATGCCGATAGTAGACAAAATAGCAAATGCTGACGGAATCATAATTGCATGTCCTGTTTATGCGATGAATGTTACTGCTCTTTTGAAAAATTTCTTTGACCATACTGCTTATTTTTATCACAGGCCAGAATTTTTCACCAAAAAGGCATTGGTTGTAGTATCTACTGCGGGTGCAGGTCAAAAAGATGTGGCAAAATATATTGATGAAACATTAAGGCACTGGGGAGTAAATAAGGTCTATAAGATTACCTATGCATGTGGTGGTAAAGATTCTCTTGATTTGAAAAACATTAATGAAGTGTCTCAGAAATTTGGGCAGGATGTTGAATCAAATAAATTACATAATCCTAAATTGGGTGATATAGTCTTTTTTAATGTTTGGAAAGCCATGGCATTTTCGGATAATCCAATTAAAGCGGATAAAGAATTCTGGTTTAAAAATGATTTGGTCAATTATGAATTCTCACCGAAAGTTAAATTAAATATTTTTAAGAAACTATTTTCAAAGATGATGTTTTTTATTTTAAAGAGAGTTATCGGATAAAATTTATTTGGGAGTTAGAAAATGATGAATAATGAATTTCAAAGAGATGATAATTTATTTTCTCTTTGTGGATTAAACTGTAGTCTATGCCCATTATTTATTCGTGAAAGTTGCCCCGGATGCCGTGCAGGAAGTCCATGTGCAGTTGTATGTCAGTTCGCACCTTGCAGTGTGGAACATGGAAACATTGATTACTGTTTTGAATGTGAAGAATATCCATGTTATAGATATGATGGTGTTAATGAGCATGATTCCCTAATTTCACATAAAAATCAAATCAGGGATATGTTCAAAGCTAAAAGGATAGGTATTGACAAATATAGGGAGGAACAGTTAGCCAAAAAGCAAATTTTGGAAAAGCTTTTAAATGAATATGACAGTGGTCGGAGAGATGTATTTTTCTGTCTTGCTGTAAATTTGCTGGAACTTAACGATTTAAAAATAATTTTAAATGATGCAGATATACTGACTGAAAGTATGGGCTTAAATGAAAAATCCGATTATATGAAACAGTTATTGGATGATTGTGGAAATAAAAGAAATATTGAACTGAAACTAAGGAATGATGGTTATTATGGGTGAAAAAGTGGCTTTAGCACCATGTAATGGTATGAGTGCAAATGGATTGGTGTCTCGTGTGGCAGTTGGGGACTGCAAAAAGGAAAATGAAAATGCAATATCAATTTGTATGGGTTCTACTTCGGCGGATATTGAAGGCAATAACAATGAAATGTTGAAAAAATTCCCTATAATCGCAGTCAACGGATGTCCTAATGGATGTGTCAATAAAATTTTGGAAAATAAGGGAATTTATGTAGCTGAAACTGTTGCAGTAAATGAGATTTTAGAAGACTTTGAAGTATCTGCAAAAGATCCTTTCAGATTAGATGGTGAAGCTGAAGAATGTGTAAAAATAATTAAGGAAGAATTAATTAAATCAATCGAAAAATTATTGCTGGAATAATCTTTGAGGATTTGTTAAATATTCTTCTGCCTTCTGGTAAAATAGTTTGAAATGCCAGCCAAAAATAAACACATGACTTGCTGTAAGTGAAACTGGGAGTTTACCATCAACTAATTTGCCCCAACTAATTACGGGCATTATTTGATTAGGGCTTGCAATGATATTGGTCATTGAATCGAAGTCAAGCCAAGGTATGCATGATAAATTAGCTATTGGTGCTTCATCTCTAAGCATTGGTTCAACTAGATATTGGTTATTTTCAATATTTGATTTCTTGTCTTCAACATAATCATTCCATTCATTGAAATTTTCAAATTCACTAACTGGTTTGATTTCAATTTCACGGATTGTATGGTCTTCCTGCATACGAGCTTGTAAAATATCCATACATTTTAAGGGATAATCTCCCAATACCTGAAGATGAGGATATCGTTATGGGTATAGCATTAGGTTATGAATCTGATGAACATATTAATACTTATGAATCTCCTAGATTAAATTTAGATGAGATTTTAAAAATTAATTAATTTTTTTTATTCCTTTTTTTTCACTGATTTCCAATCATTAATTGTATTTAAATGTTATTTGGTTTGAAATTTTTTGCAATGTAACTTATGAAATATTCAATTTGGTTTTTAAATAATAGTTCATGCTTTTGATTTTGTGGGGATATATTTACTGTATCTATCGAAATTTCCTACTTTTTTTTAATTTAGCACTATATTTATAAATCAATTTAAACATATATTATGATATTATTAATTGTAAATCATGGTGTTTAAATGAGTGAGGATATTGAAAAAACCATTAGAGAATTACATATTTATGAAAAGATACTTTTGAAAGAACTTGAAGCTAATCCTGGCGAACGCCCTTCCAAAATTGCTTCAAATGCAGGCATTGACGTTAAATCTGTTATGAGTGCGGCAGGATCACTTGCATCTAAGGATATTATTGAAATGCGTAAAGATGTTGAAAAAGTTTACTCTTTAACCAAGGACGGATTGGAATATGCTGAAAAAGGTCTTCCTGAAAGAAGAATATTGAACGCATTATCTGGGAAAAAAGAAATTCATATGAAGGATTTGGCTTCTGAAACTGGCATAGATAAAAAGGAAGCAAATATTGCTCTTGGATGGTTACGCCGTAAAAATTGGGCTCAGATTGATAAAGGTGTTGTCAAAATTACAGATGTTGGTGAAGATTATGCCGATAAAGAGGATGTTGATGAAAAAGTTCTTGATTTTCTTAAAGTTAATGAAAATGGAGTTAAACAATTCAATGATAGTTTAAAAGATGGTTTCAAAAAATTAACCGGTAGAAAAAATATTTTAAACATCCAAAAAGAAACATTGCATTTTTTTAAAATTTTACCTAAGGGTGAAGAAATTCTTAAACATGGTTTTACTATTAAAGAGCAAGCTACTCAATTAACACATGAACAATTAAAAGAAGGGACTTGGAAAAGCTTGGAATATCGTCCATATGATATTAATGCGGAAGCTCCAGTCGTATTTGCCGGTAAAAAACACCCGTTAAGGGTCATCATCGATGAAATTAGGGAAATATTTTTAAACATGGGCTTTTCAGAAGACAATGGTGAATATGTCGAATCTGCATTCTGGAACTTTGACTCACTCTTCCAGCCACAGGACCATGCTGCCCGTGAAATGCAGGACACATTCTACCTTAAAAATCCTTTAACCTGTGATTTGCCTGATGATGATTTGGTAAAATTAACTGCTGAAACTCACGAAACCGGTGCGGATACCGGTTCAATTGGTTGGCAATATGATTGGAGTGAAGATATTGCTCGTCAAAGTGTTTTAAGAACTCATACCACAGGAATTTCAACAAAACATTTATATGAACATGACCAGCCGATGAAAATGTTTTCAGTAGGAAGAGTATTTAGAAGAGAAACTTTTGACTACAAGCATTTGCCTGAATTCCATCAGGTGGAAGGACTTGTCTGCGGAGAAGGAATCAGTTATCAAAATCTTTTAGGAACTTTGAAAGAATTCTATAAAAAACTTGGTTTTGAAGTAAGATTCAGGCCGGCTTACTTCCCTTATACTTACTTGTCCACTGAGTCTGAAATATATTTGGAGGAAAAGGAAAGCTGGATTGAGCTTGGTGGTGCTGGAATGTTCAGACCGGAAGTATTAAAACCATTGGGCATCAATCAACCTGCTTTAGCATTCGGTATGGGTATTGAAAGACTTGCAATGATTAGATATGGTGTGGAAGACATCCGTATGCTTTATAAAAGTGATATTAACTGGCTTCGTGAAGTGCCTCTTGACAAGGGAGTTAGATTATAATGTCAATCAAGCTCGTTTCTTGGAATGTGAATGGTATTAGGGCGGTTTCAAAAAAAGATGAATTTTGGGACTGGTTTGACAATACTGATGCAGATATTATTAACTTTCAGGAAGTAAGAGCTACTCAGGATAAGATTCCCAAGAAATTAGCTGATATTGATGGTTACCATCAGTCATTTAATGAAGCTGAAAAGAAAGGTTACAGTGGAGTTGGAACCTATTCAAAAATAGAGCCTGTCGAAGTCGTTAAAGGTCTTGGCATTGAAGAGCTTGACAGTGAAGGCAGAGTTTTAAGAATAGAATATCCTGATTTTATTTTATATAACATTTATTTCCCAAACAGTGGAATGAATGCAAAAAGACTTGATTTTAAAGTTGATTTTTGTAATGCTCTTTTGGACCAGCTGATTGAACTTAAAAGTCAGGGAAAAAATCTTGTAATTACGGGGGATTATAATATTGCCCACAATCCGATTGATGTTTATAATCCAAAAAATTGTGAAGGAAAATCTGGTTATTTGCCTGAAGAGCGTGCATGGTTGGATGAGCTTGAAAAGGCGGGTTTTGTAGATACATTCAGAATGTTTGATGAGGGTGAGAATAATTTCACTTGGTGGAGTTATAGAACTCGTGCACGTGAAAGGAATGCTGGATGGAGACTTGATTATTTTTATGTGAATGAGGAGATTAAAGATAAGGTAAAATCCGCTGAAATCCTAAATGAAATTTACGGTTCCGATCACTGTCCGGTAACACTGGAACTTGATTTATAAAAAAATAGTTTTATTGGTGATATTATAATATTGTGTTTACATCACCAATATTGTCAATTATTGTAATATCTAATTTTTCGTTTCTAATGTAATCTCTGTCATCTTCAGTGATGTCTGAGTTAACTAATATTGCGCTCATGCCGGCATTTACTGCACCTAATGCATCTTCTTTAAATTTATTTCCAATCATCACTGATTTTTCAGGATTTCCGTTCATTTTTCTAAGTGCAACGTCATAAATTAACTTGTTTGGCTTGTTTTTTCCAACTTCTTCAGAGGTAATGACTGCATCAAAAAATGAGTGTACATTGAGTCTCACTAATTTTTCCCACTGTTTGATTGTAATACCATTGGATATGACTGCTAAGCGATAGCCTTGGCTTTTAAGATAGATTAAAGTATCAATTGTTTCTGGAAATGGTCTTAAAAGTGCCATTTTAACATTATGGTATGTTATCATTCCGAGTGCAACGAGCATTGGGTCTTCATGGCCTAAAACAACTTGTGTCAGGACATTAAAGTGTTTACCATAATTGGATCCTTTTTCTCTAATAATTGTTTTTAAAACACCATATGCTTCATCTTTATCTAATGGTAACCCATTATCTACCATTAATCCAATTGCTGCTTTTCTTGCTGTTTCAGCAAAATCAGAAGTATCAAGTAATGTGCCGTCTATATCAAAGAAAACAACACGTTCATCATTATTATACATATGATTTTATTTTTAGAAATAATATATTATAAATTTTTTTAGAAAAATGCATCCAAACTTTGTTGCACTTCACCTTGTGCCATGTCCTGCAAATCTTTTCTTGAGTATCCGAATGAATACATGATTCTTTCAATTGCAGGAATCATTTGATTATTGATGTAATAATCTTTGTCATATGCATATCCTTCACTGTATTCATATGGTACTGCACGCTGACTGATTGATCCTTTTCCTTTGACGATTATATACTGTATGATGGTTCCTCGACTAACTTTAATGCCATGTTCTTCAATTTTCCTTGCAGCAATGACGTGTGGTCCAACTTGCTTGTATTGGTCTAGAGGTTTGGTGATTTGGGTGTGGATGATTAACTCTTTGTTATCGACATTACCATTTTTAATTCTTTTAAAAACTTTTTTAACTTCTTTAATGGCTTTGTCTGAATCTCCTTCTTTTAAAATAGCCATTAAAACTGCTTCTTGCGTATTTTTCACAATAGGTGCCCAGTCTCTTCTGACTAATTCCAATCCTTTTGCTATAATTTCTCCATTTTCAATAACTGCATACCTTTTTTTACTTACAAAAAAACCTCTTCTGTAAAATCCTTCATATTCTAATTCCATGCTTTCTGGTAGTGTTGAATTAAGATATTTAAGGAATTTTTGAGCTTGTGCTTTGATTTCAGCTTCAAGTTCCAGCTGTTCTTTTGTTTCTTCAATCAATTGTGACACCTTTTTAGTTATAGTATATACTTTATGTTAGGTTGTTATAATACTTTGCTAAGTCAATTTTTTCATTGTAAATCAGTATTATTGTGTTAAAATCGATTTATTTAGTTAAATAAGTTTTTATATTAGTTTTCAAATGCTCTTGGATTTAATTAATAGGTTATATTATACATAATATGTGTGAGGTTTGATATAATGAAAAAAAGACTAATATCAAGTTATGATGAAGTAAATGATACATTTGTAGGAAAAATTGATGGAAAAAATGGATATTGTGCAGACTTTGGAATTTCAAAAGGAATTTTTTTGGGAATAGACAATTTTAATTTTCCTTCATTTATTTTTATTCCTCATGCGTCTGAAGTTTTCAATATTTCAAAACAATGTCTTGAAAGTTCTAATGTAAAAATTGGAATAGATTGTAATGAAAATTGCTTGTCTGTGGATATGTTTTTTGAAAATTCAAAAATTTGCTCAGTAAAATGCAGAAATGATTTTGGAATTCCGAATTTAAATTGTTTGATGGATAGTAACATTTAAGTTACTGTCCATTTGTTAATGTTTAAATATTAGTTAATTTAATAATTATATTAATTATTATTGAGGTAATGTAATGGTTAAAATAAATTATTGTCCCTCCTGTGGTAATGAATTGGCAAAAGGAAGTTTTATTTGCCCAGTATGTAATTTAGACATTGAAGAATTATTTGGAAAGGGTTATTTGTTAGCAAGCAACACTGAAGATAATTCTATAGAATTGTTTGAAGGAAATGTTGATGATTAGTCGGTTTATTAAAATTTTAATCATTGAATGGTGGTATAATGGATAATAAAAAAATCAATGTTAATCCTGGTGATGAAATCGTGATTGTGGTTCCCGAAGGGGCTGATGAGGATGAGATTGTCATTGACTTGGATGAATTGGGAATTGATGTTGAAAATTTAGGTGATGATGTCAATATTGTGATTCAGGTCGAAGGTGAGGATTTTGGTGATGAATTCACAGAAGATTATGGAGAAGTTGTTGAGCCGATGGAATGGCGTTTCGATGATGACCCTTATGATGTGGTCTATTATGAGTTTGTTAATGATGAGGATTGATTATGGTAAAAGAGGTTCCATATTATATTTTGGATGACGAGGGAAATTCTCAATGCATTGCTTCAAATGGTGAAGCATATATAGATGATAATGATTTAAAAGAATTATTGATTGATTTTTTAGGAGATTCTGTCTCTGAAGAAGAAATTCAAAAAATTTTAGATGCCGCTTCGGATGAAAATCTTAGCGAAGAAGATTTTGACAAGTTGATTGATAATTTTATTTTAAAAAATAAAAAATAAAATTCCTATTTTTTGGCTTAAAAATAAAACATTTATATATAATGATAAATTAATATTTAATTATCATTATTCTTTAGGGCTCTTTATTGCTCTCATAATTGAACTGTTATTTTTTCTTGCTTACAGTTTTAATTGAAAGAGTCTTATTGACGCGATTATTAATTATATATTATATTTATTAGGTGAAATAATGGCAATTTCTCAAGGAAAATCAACTAGAAGTCCATCTGGTGCAAGAAATGTTGCAAACCGTGGAAAAAGGAAAGCTGAATTAGGAAGAGACCCAGCTGAAACTAGAGTAGATGAAAAAAGATTAAGAAAAATCAGAACCCGTGGCGGAAACGAAAAATTAAGATTAGCTACTTCAAATAAAATCAATGTTACTGATGCTAACGGTAAAACCC
The DNA here is from genome assembly GCF_946184425.1 of uncultured Methanobrevibacter sp. Classification (GTDB taxonomy): domain Archaea; phylum Methanobacteriota; class Methanobacteria; order Methanobacteriales; family Methanobacteriaceae; genus Methanocatella. Next base: position 14,361 of record NZ_CAMHFP010000020.1, read on the forward strand.
AAGTATTAGATATTCTTGGAGTAATTGAAAACACCGCAAACCCTAACTATGTAAGAAGGAACATTATTACCAAAGGTGCTATTGTAGAAACTCCTGAAGGTAATGCTAAAGTTACTTCCAGACCTGGTCAAGACGGTGTCATTAACGGAATTTTAATTTAAAGATTTTTCTTTAAATTCTCTTTTTTTTTAAATTTTTTAATTAATAATTATATACCTGTTTTTACAAATATTATTTCATTAACTATTATTTATTTTAGGAGATAAAATGTCAGACGATAAAATTAATATGAACCATGGTGCCGGCGGAGAGGTTATGGCTAATTTAATTGCCGGTACTATTTTAGATAATATCACAAAAAAGAGTGTAAACGGTGGTATTAGTTTAGATGCTTTGGATGATGGTGCATCTATTCCATTAGGTGATTATGAGATTGTTGTGACAACTGATGGTCACACTATCGATCCGTTGTTCTTCCCTGGTGGGGATATTGGTAGAATTTCCGCTGCCGGAACTATAAATGATGTTTCTGTAATGGGTGCTCGTCCATTGGCTATTTCAAATGCAATAATCATGCAGGAAGGATTTCCAATAGATGATTTGGACAGAATAATGAAATCTTTAAACGAGACTTGTGAAGAAGTCGATGTTGCGGTTATTACCGGGGACACTAAAGTAATGCCTCAGGATAAACTTGACGGTATTGTAATGGTTACCACAGGTATTGGAATAGCTAAAAAAGGTGAAGTGATTCGTGATTCAACTTTGGAAGTTGGAGATAAAATTATTGTTACTGGTAGTTTAGGCGACCATGGAATGAGTTTAATGTCTTTCAGAGAAGGTTTCGGATTTGAAACCGATTTAAAGTCTGATGTTGCTCCAATGTGGAATATTATTAAAAAAGCATTGGATGTTGGTGGAGTTACAGCAATGAAAGATCCTACTCGCGGTGGATTTGCAAATGCCATTAATGAGATGGCTTCAAAATCTGGCAAGGGTGTTGTTCTTGAACAGGATGCAATTCCAATTAGGGAAGAAGTTCATGCTGTATCTGAAATGTTAGGTATTGACCCATTTGAAGTAGCTAATGAAGGAAAAGTTGTCATGGGCGTTAAAGCGGATAAAGCTGAAGAGGTCCTTGAAGCTATTAAAAGTGAAAAATATGGTGAAAATGCCGCAATAATTGGTGAAGTTGTTGAAGGAGATTATGTAATTGTCAATACTCCTATTGGTGGTGAAAGAATACTTGAAGCACCAATTGCTGATCCGGTTCCAAGAGTTTGTTAGGTGATTAGATGGCTAGTGTATTTTCAAGAAGAGTTATTGCATATATTCTTGATTTCTTTGTAGTTTCTGCATTCATGTGGATATTGTCATATCTATGTTATTTCGTTATGAATCCATATGAAACATTTGCAGTATATCAGTATTTCCCAATCATATTGCCTATTTTAATATTGGTATATTTTATTTTCTTGGAAAAAACTAAAGGAGCTACCGTCGGTAAAGCTTTAATGTATATTGAAGTTAGATCAAGAAATGGTGCAAGAATTAATTGGGCTCAAGCTATTGTACGTAATTTAAGTAAAATTTATTGGGTTCCAATAGTATTCGATTGGGGTATAGGTAAATTATTGGGAATGGACAATAATAGAATATTAGGCAATATTACTAAAACTGTTGTTATTGATGAGTTTAGATAAACTCATTACTTTTTTTTATTTTTTAGATTATTATGATTCAAAAAGTTCAAGTTTTATGGTATCTGAACAAAGAAGATTTGGAAAACTATTGCATTGATTTTAAAGAATATAAATCTCATAAACTTGAAGGATATGAAATTTGTGATGTTGATGAAGATTTGATTTACGATTTATGTGATATTGATGCTGATAGGCTGGAGCCTATAGGATATTTTAAAAATAAAAAGGAAATTGAAAATTATCTTTCAGATACTATATCCAACAATGAATATGAGTTAAGTTTAGATTCTCCCGAGCTTAAATCAAAAATTAATAAAGCTATCGAGTCTGTTGAGTTTGATGGTGAGGATTATTATATTTCTGTAGGTTCGGGTATTGGATATGATGATAATAAAATCGTAAGCTGGTTTGATTCACTTAAAAAGGAATATAAAACTTTAACTCGTGAAAAACTATGGGTATTGGCTGTTACGGGATATGACCCTTATGACTTATCATTAACTGGTAAAACATTATCATTCATTCTTGCAGATATTTTAAATTTAAATGAGTCTTCTTTGGATAATATGATTCCAAATAAAGGCCGTATCACTCCTGAAGAGTGGAATGAAATTTTAGAAAAAGTTTATAAGAAAAATAAAATATATTTGGGTTTAAATAGAGTTGTGTAACTCATATTTCACCCTTTTTGAATTCACTTGGCTCGAAATATGATATTTCAGCCAGTTTGCTGTCAATTAACATTTTATTTATATCCTCATTTTCTGTATATACGATAGCTAATGTTCTGCCGTATCTGTCTTGCGGCTGTGCATTGTCAATGTTTAGATATACTGTTTTTCCAAGACATTTGTTTTCAACAAATTTTTTTGCATCGCTGAATCCGGACTCATTCATTTGGGGTGTCTTGACCTGGGTGAGCTGAACTCTTCCAATGCCGTAAACTTGGATTGTATTTCCATCTATGACTTCTACACATTTTCCTTCATTTTCATAGTGTACTGTTTTATTGCTGATTGTAATTGTTCCTGTTTTATTTTCGATTGCATTACTGTCGGAAATAAATGAATTGGTTATTGTAAGGGCTATTGATATTATAAAGATAATTAATAAAATTAAAGAAATTTTCTGTTTGTCCATAGTTATTCTTTTTTGTAGTGTTCACAATATCTTTTATATCTGCATGATCTGCATTTGTTCGGATTTTTTGTTGGAACGAATGGTTTGGAACCGTCAAGTAGTCCTTGCACTCTGTCTATTGTAAACTCAATTTCTTTTTCGATTTCAGGAGTAAATATTTCAATCCAAAAGAGATTGCTGGTTCCACGTTCCCTTAAAGCTGCTTTAATCATTCTTGAATCATTGGTCATGTCTTTAAAAGCAAGACAATATGCCCTTACCTGATTCATGGTTGATTGGTAAGGTGTTCTGCCAGGTTTATCATCGATTATTACAATTTCTTCAGGTGTCATCCATATTTCATCGATGTATCCTCTAATTCCATATTTTGGGGAAATCACAAAGCATTCCCTTGACATACTGGCTTCACTTTTTGACACTTCAACAACTTCCTCAAATGTTGCGGGGGTTGCATCCTGTTTAAATATATTTTCAAGTTGATTATGAATTTCACTTCCATGTGTCATGGCGCCTGTAGGTGCAGTTTCTATACCTTTCATGTATTCGAGATATATCTGGTATTCACAATATCCTTGTTGGTTGAGCCAACTGATGGGGAAATTGTTTTTACCTTCAATAATTTGAATACCTTTTATGTCAGGATGGTCTTTAATTTCATATTCTTTTCCGTATCCTGTAATATTTTTTTGTTGCATAATTATATTTTGTTTTTTGTAATACTTATTACTTTACAAATGCTCTGTAGATTTCATTAAATATTATAGTTATCAAATTTAATTTCATGCATAATGTCACATCAAAAAGCATTCTATCTAGAAATAATGGAATGAATTTATATCGGGGTTGTACTCATGGCTGCATATACTGTGATTCAAGAAGCGATGTATATGGCATGGAACATGAGTTTGAAGACATTGAAGTTAAAGAAAATGCTTTAGACCTGCTTAAAAAAGAATTGATTAAAAGACCAAAATCAATGATTGGAACTGGAGCAATGACAGACCCCTATATTCCATTGGAAGCGGATTTAAAATATTTGAGACAGTCACTGGAATTGATTGACAGATATGGTTTTGGTTTTACCTGCATTACAAAATCGGATTTGATATTGAGGGATCTGGACTTGCTTAAAAAAATCAATTCAAAATCTAAAGTTGTAATTCAGATGACTTTAACTACATCTGATGATGAATTATGCTCTATTTTGGAGCCTGATGTCTGCAATACTTCAAGACGGATCGAAGTGCTTAATATCTTGAAAGATGAGGGAATCCCTTCTGTAGTCTGGTTATGTCCGATTTTGCCGTATATTAATGATACTGAGGATAATATTAATTCTATTTTGGACTCATGTATTGAAGCGGATGTTAAAGGAATATTGTGTTTTGGTATGGGGTTGACTTTAAGAAAGGGCAATCGCGAACACTTCTATCAAAAGTTGGATGAGCATTTCCCCGGCCTTAAAAATAGATATGTTAATGAATTCGGAAATGACTATTTTATTCCTTCTCCAGATAATGACAGATTGATGGATATTTTCTACAGAAAAACTTCTCAAAACAATATTTTAAATAATTCTCAGGAAATATTCGAGTATCTTCATGATTTTCCTCAAAAGTCATATCAGTCTAAATTAATTTAAATAACTGTTTTTTTAAATATTAATATAATGAATTTTGATGATTTAAATATTTCTGATGAAATTAAAAAAGCTATTGTTGATATGGGTTTTAAAAAGACAACACCTATCCAAAAAGCAGTTATTCCACAAGCATTGTCCGGCAAGGATATTATGGGTCAGGCTCAAACAGGGACAGGCAAGACAGTTGCATTTGGGATTCCAATTTTAGAAAAAATTTTTATTCCGGATAAATCTCCTCAGGCCATTATTCTATGTCCGACAAGAGAACTGTGTATTCAGGTTGCTGATGAAATTGCTAAAATTGGAAATAAAATTAAAAAATTGAAAATTTTAGCTGTTTATGGTGGACAACCAATTGGAAAGCAGACCCGAGTTTTAAAAAAGGGCGTTCATATTGTTGTTGGCACTCCAGGAAGGGTAATTGATCATATTGAACGAAAAAACCTTGATTTAATAGGTGTTGAAAGTGTCGTCCTGGATGAGGCTGATGAAATGTTGGATATGGGTTTTAGAGATGATATTGAATTGATACTGCACAATACTCCTAAACAAAGGCAAACTTTACTTTTTTCTGCCACAATCCCTGAAGAAGTTAAAAAAATAGCTCAAAAATATCAAAATAATCCAAAATTTATTAAAATTGCATCTAATAAAAGGAATATTCCTAAAATTACACAATTTTCATTCAAAACATCAAAGAAAACAAAATTCGAGGATTTATGTAAACTAATTGATGCATGGAATGTTAAACATGGTCTGGTGTTTTGCAATACCAAAAATGGGGTGGATTTTGTTGTAAAACATTTAAAAAAGAATGGTTATTCTGCTGATTCTATTCATGGGGATATGACACAAAAGGTTAGAGACAAAGTCATGAATAAATTCAGAAACGGAAACATTCATATTTTGGTTGCAACGGATGTAGCTGCTCGTGGAATTGATGTGGAGAATATTGATGTAGTTATTAATTATGATATTCCTCAGAATCCTGAAATTTATATTCATAGGATTGGAAGGACTGCAAGAGCGGGAAACAAAGGTAATGCATTTAGTTTAGTAACTCCTCAGGATGAATATTATATGATAAATATCAAAAAGAATTCAAATGTAAAAATCTCTCAACGGAGTGTTCCGTCATTGGAAGAAATAGATTACATTAAAAATAAGAATATTATAGGGAAGGCCATAAAAAGCATAAGAAATGATGATTTGAGTGAATATATAAAAATAATTGAAAATAATTCTTCAGGAGATATTTCCAGTGTAGAAATAGCTGCGAGTTTATTAAAAATGGTTAGGGAAAATTAATTATTTTCCACCATCAATTATGTTAAATTTAATTTTTTCGTTTTCTAGTTCACGGATAAATGCTTTGCTCATATCGCCAACGCATATTGCAATAACATTCAGTCCTTTACGGGCTGCATTTGCAGTTGCTTGGGGAGCTGCAAATTCAATGTCTATTGGTATGTCAAGCTTATTTGCAACAGCACGTGCAACAGTACCCGCCACTGCGACTTTATCAATTTTATTTCCGCTATTTGTACCATTTTTGAAAATATTTTTGATTAATTCTAAATCACAAGCTTTTGAACCGCCATCCTTGATTGTCGGAACATTAATGACTGTAACTTCACCAATACTCATGTCAATGATTCCGGTTAAGTTGGTTAATGATACATCACTGTCAGCTTCAGCATCTTCCAAGACAACACCTGTTGCATTTTCTTCTTTTTTGTGAGCATATAAAACTCCATTTTCCATATAGAGTCCGACGATGTCATCTTTTTTCAAATCTTCAGTTGCTATAGCTGGCCAGATAGTTTTATAATGATTCATAGTTTCTAAAACAGAATCGGTATATTTTCTTAAGCTGATGGCATCCCTTTTAACCTTATCAATACCTGCTTGGGTTATTTTATAAGGTGATCTGCCATCTTTTGAGGTAATATAACCTAATTCCATTAATGTTTTAATATTCTCGGAAACCGCTTGTATTGTGATTCCCAAACTTTTAGCCAAATCTTTTTGTTTGAGGTGAGGATCTTGTTTAGATATTTCACTTAAAATTTGAAAATGTGTAAGTGCACCTCTTTTTTTAAATGCTTTCATATTTCTCATTCCCCTAAAATATAGATATGTTTATTTATCTAATTAGTATTATATAAATTAATTTGTAAGTTTGCCATTTAATTTTTCATTGAATAATTCAATGAACTCATCTTTTTTATCAATAGGTACGTAGGCACCACAGGCCATCGCATGCCCTCCGCCACTGCCTCCAAGTTCCTGTGAAACTTCACGGATAATGTGACCAAAATGAATTCCGTCATATGAAAGCAGTCTTGAGCATCTGAGTGAAATTTTAAGTCCGTTCTCATCTGTTTGTGTAAATCCGATGATTGGTTTTTTCCAGTTGCAGTATCCTAAAATCATTCCTGTTACTGTTCCAACAATTTCAGGTTTGATTCCTGTTCCGTCAAAGTATTGGAGGTTTTCCAGTTCTATGATATTTGCCTCATCACTTTCTGCAATTTCAGATATTGCTGTTGCCAGGTTATAACGGTGAGTTTTACTAATTGATTCAAGATTGTCGAGAGCTTCAATCCTATCGCCCTTCAGCACTTCCATTGCTATTTTTTCCTCATGATTTCTGCCACATGCATTCATTGCGGTTGAAAATTCAGATCCGTCCCTTAAAAAACTGTCTTCATCTTCTTTTAAGAAGGTATATGAGTCTCCGATAATTAATTTAGGTATGTATTGGATATATCTTCCAGGAACAACTTTGGAAATCATTTCTACCATTTTTTGGAATAATTTGCCTTTTTCTTCCATTGTCAATTCATTCAATGTTTTCCGATTGTGTTTTTCATCAATTCCCAACTCTTCCAAAATTGCCATAGTTTCAGCTGTGTTGTTGGTAATTGGTAGCTTAACGTCACTGAAATATGAAAGGGCAACAAACAATGGTCTGGTGTTTCTTCCATAGATGTTAATGTCATTTTCGACCAGTTCTAGATATCCTCCATCAATCGCATCCTGCTGGATGATTTTATTTAGACCTTCAAAATGTCCGCTTTTAGTATTTTGCATATCTCCAATAGCTGATAGAACTCCAATCCAACTCAAATCAGTATATCCGAATTCTTTTGCTAAAAAATAGCATAATCCGCCCCCACAAACATAATAAGACCCATCAATTCCATGATGGATTGGATTGATTTCAAGGTATGTATAATTTTTATCATCTCTGTAATCAAGGCTTCTGAGTGGGGGGTGATGATCTAAGATGATTATCTTTTGATTGTCTTTTGCTTTTGTATCAATTCGCTGACCGGAACCTAAATCCGAAAATATTGTAAGTTCATGGTCCAGGTCAAGGTCATCCAAAACATCAAGATTGACGAATTCAATGTCATGCTCTTTGTTTTGTCTGTCAAGGATGGTTGATAATATTGCGCCTGAACAAATTCCGTCACAGTCTATGTGAGAATATATCTTAATATCTTCAGAGTTTTCGATAATTTTTCGGGCTTCACTGTACTGTTCAGACATTAGTTGTGGTATTTCCATAGTAATCATTTTCTAATTTCTTTTATTTTTAAACTGATTTCGCGGATAAGTTCCAATTTTGTCTTATCCCATTCTACTAAAACTCTTCCGGATTTTTCATACCATTTTCCAGGATATGAAAATTCTTTCTGTACATTATAAGTTAAATTAAGTCTTTTAAGTGCAGTTTCTATGTCTTTGACTGTCGGTTCACTAACGCAGTCCGCTTTTGCAATTTTCCTGCCTTCGGAAAGACTTAAGTTTTTATCCATATATTGTGGCCATACTGTAATCATTTTTACACCTATCTAATTTGATTTTCAAAGATGTCCAATGCATCTTTAACAACTAAATCCATATTGTAATATTTGTATTTTGCTAATCTACCTGCAAAGATAACGTTTTCCTCTTTTTCCATTTCCGCTTCATATAATTTGAATTTATCAAGATATTCCTGTGTAGGATAAGGATAACATTTCTCGCCATTGAATCCAGGATATTCCTTCATTATTGCGGTTTTGCCTTCAACTTCCTGTCCTGTCAATTTTTTGAATTCGGTTATTCTTGTAAAGTAAGGATGATTAGGATAGTTGACAACGGCCACTTCCTGGAATGACTCTTCATCTAAAAATTCATAAACAAAGTTCAGGCATCTGTACAACAATTCCCCATATTTGTAATCATAGAAATAATCTATCGGACCAGTATATATTAAGGTTTCATAATTGATTTTATCTATATAATCCTTATAGTCTGATTTAAGGCCTATGTGAATATTGTCACTTTTGGCCATGTTTTCACACATTTTTGTAAAACCTTCTTTCGGCATTCCCTGATAAGTGTCTGCAAAGTATCTTGTGTCGTGATTGAATCTGAATGGAATTCTTGAAATGACGCTTGAGCTTAAGTTTGCCGCTGATGTTCCCCATTGTTTTTCTGTATAGTTTTTAAACAATTTCTCGTAGATGTCACGGCCTGCATTTTTCAGGACAACGTCCTCTGAGGATTTTACCTCATCGATATCTTCCTTATGTTCATCAATCCACTCATGCATGGATTCTTCATCCAAATCAAGGTCGTATAATGCATTCAATGTATCAATGCAGATTGGCATTGGTACTAGCTTGCCGTCAACGCAGCTTAAAACCTTATGTTCATAGTCTGTCCATTCAGTAAACTGTGAAAGGTAATCATGAACCATTTTATCGTTTGTATGGTAAATGTGAGGTCCATATTTTTGGATTAAAATGTCATTTTCATAAAAATCATATACATTTCCGCCGATGTGGTCCCTTTTTTCAATTACCAATACCTTTTCATCCAGTTCATTGGCAATTCTCTCAGCTATTGTCAAGCCGGAAAGGCCCGCACCGACAATTACGTATTTATAGTCAGCCATTATTTTCACTCCTTTGAAAGTTGAATTTTGGATTCAATTGCTGTTGTCATTGAACTTAGAAGCATTCTTGATTTCAAATCAGTTTTATGAATCTTTTTGAGTTTGTTAACTTTGCGCAATAGCAGTCTGTTTTCCTCTTTGGTAAATGGAGAGTTTTTCCATGTATGCATCCAGTGAAGCAGGTGCGGATTGAGGGATACTGTCTGCACATCATCTGAAAATCCTTCAGTTTTTTTCCTGCAGTAAATATAGGACTCCATCAGTTCATCAAGAAGACGTACATTGACTGTATTGGTAATGGACTTGTCGTCAGGCAAGTCTCTGATGTAGTAATCATAAGATATGAAATTATTTAAATATACGATGCCTTTAGCATTGAGCAATGCTTCAAGGGTAAATGCCATGTCATCACCTGAAACGAACTTTTGGAAGCGAAGATTATTGTCCATAATCAGTTCTCTTCTGTAGATTTTACACCAGACAGAAGGTTGCATTTTAAGCAAATCCGGTTCCTGTTCGATATTGTCCACGTGAATTATATCTAACGGCTTGTCTCGTGGGTATGTAACTTCCAAAGTCTTTCCGTAAAGAACCCTTTCTACAACATTGTCCCAAATCACATCCGGAATGTCAAGGAAGTTTGCGCTTTCAAATTTTTCATCTGGATACGCACTTTCCAAATCATCCAAATACGGGGAGTATGACTTTTGAACGTATCCTCCATATTCAAATATCCTTCTGAATCTTGCGAAGGTCATGTCCGCATCATATTTTTTGACTGCTTCGTATAATGTTTCGCATGCATCTGGGGTGTATCTGTCATCAGGGTCCAGAAACATTATGTAGTCTCCGGTTGAAGCTTCAATACCTGTATTGCGGGGGGTGTGAGCACCTCCGCTGTTGGTTTCATGATGAATTGCTACACAGCAATCATATTTTTCAGCATACTCATCGATTACCTTATCAGATCCGTCTGTTGAACAATCGTTAACCATAATTATTTCTAGATTTTCATTTCCAATTGTTTGGTTTATAAGAGAGTCAATCCCTCCTCTAAGGTGAGGTCCAACATTAAAAATTGGTAAAATAATGCTTATTTTATCATTCATGTTCTTCTCTCCATGATTTAAATAACAGTTCCATCATGTCCGGAACAGTATAAGTGTCAGGGTAAATGTAGGAAACGCCATATTTTTCAAGTACCTTTGCAGTAATCGGGCCGATGCAAACGGTCAGCAGGTTGTCGTTTATAAGTTTTGCAAGATTTTGTTTATCGTCAGCTATTTCAAAGAAGTTTTCTACAGTCAATGGACTTGTAAAGGTTATTGCATCAATTTCTTTGTTTTCAATTTTTGCGATTAACTCTTTTATCGCTTGTTCATCCATTGGGAATAAAGATTTGTATGCTTCAGCTAAAATCACTTCATTTCCAAGTTTTTCAAGTTCTTCAGGAAGAATTGGTCTTGCAGAAGCCGTCCTTGGAATTCCAATGGTCTGGTTTGTAATTTCACGTTTTTTAAACTCTTCAATAAGTCCTTCAGCAGTAAAATCTTCAGGCATCAAATCAACAGTCAATCCATTTTTTTCGGCTAATTTCCCGGTTTTATTTCCGATGACGGCTAATTTGCAGTTTATGCTTTTTAAAAATTCCGGATGGAATTTGTTCAGTGAAACGATTGTTGTAGGTGATGTGAAAATAATCCAATCCAGTTCATCTTTTCTTTCGACTAATTCTTTTAGGGATGCGCTATTTACAGGCTCCAAATCAAGAGTAGGTGCAAGAATTGCACTTCCTCCTAACTTTTCAACAATCTCGCAAGCCTTTTTTGCCCTATCTTTTGGCCTTGTTATTGCAACAACAGGTTTTGACATTTTACATTACCTTCATTATTTAATAATGTTATATATTTTGTTTGAGGTGGTTTATATTATTTGTTAATTTTAAAATTTTTTAATATTGTTTTTCTCTGTGATAATTTCTTTAATTTGCTAAATTGGTTTTGTTTTGTAATTTTTAGTCTGCTTTGAAAAGAGGTATTGCTAATAATTGTTGCGAATGTTGACATTAATATATCATGAAAATCATATTAAAAAATAGGTGATAATATGGCAAACGTTTTGGTAGCATATTTCTCGGCAAGCGGAATTACAAAGGATGTGGCAGAAAGGATTGTCAATGAAAACGGATATGGATTATTTGAAATCGAACCGGTGGAAAAATATACTCCAGCGGATTTGGATTGGACTGACAGGAATTCAAGATCAACAATTGAGATGAACGACAAGTCATTCAGACCTCCAATCAAGGAAAGTTGTGACGTTTCAGATTATGATATTGTCGTAATTGGCTTTCCGGTATGGTGGTACACCGCACCGACAATCATAAACACATTCATAGAAAGCGTTGATTTGACTGGTAAGACAATCAAGCTCTTCTGCACATCAGGAGGTTCCGGAATCGACAAATGTGTGGATGACCTTCAAAAAACATACCCTGAACTTAATTTCGCCAAAGGAATGAGATTTAGGAGTGATGTTTCAAAAGCCAAGGAGTGGATAGAAAATGAATAAGAAAGTTATAGTCATAAGTTCCTCACCGAGAATCGGTGGAAATTCAGACACACTGTGTGATGAATTTGTAAGGGGAGCATTGGATGGAGACAATGCGGCAGTCAAATACAATCTCGAAGAGATAAGATTCCATGCATGCAAGGCATGTTATAAATGCAAGACTCCTGAGATGAAGTGTTTTCAGGAAGATGGGCTTGCCGAAGTATTGGATAAGATGATGGAAGCCGATGTTATCGTATATGCAACTCCAATTTACTACTATTCAATGTGCGGAACCCTAAAAAGATTCTTCGACAGATGCTATCCGATATTCAACCAGCTGGAAGATAAGGATTATTACATCATAACTTCTGCGGGATCATCAAACGGAAACGCATTGACCGGAATCAGGGACTTCATTAGCTTTTCCAAAAATCCGACCGAAAAGGCAGTATTTACTGTAATTGGTGATGCGAAATCCCAGACTGAACTGTTAAAAGAAGTATATGAAGCAGGTTTTGACTGCTAAAAAAAGAAAATTAGGAAAGAATTAATCTTTCCTATCCTTTAAAAGGATTTGAACTGTTGTACTCTTTACCATCAACAGTTAATGTAAACTCACCATAGTCTATTTCACCAGAAACTTCTAAACCTGATACTGAACTGTCGCCAGTCAATGTCCATTTTGAATTGTCGGCTACCTTAACTGTAGTGTTTCCTGTAGAGTTAATTGCTCCTTTAAACTCGGTGTTTTTCATGGTCCAATTAAGTGAACTGATGGAATCGACAATAACATTACCGTCTATTTTTTCATTATCGGTATTGACTTCAGCCACTCCGCCGTTGGATCCTGTTGTTCCCCACTGGTTTTGACCTGCAATCTCTAAAAATGTTCCGCTGCCGAATTTCAATTCAGTATTTTCCAGATTGATTACACATGCTGTGTTTGTCACGTGAAACAGAGGGGCTTCCTTGTAAACAGGTGAGTCTTCTGCTATTGTGAGTTTTGAGTTTTTGGCAGTAAAGAGCGATGTTCCAACATCAGCGTCCCCGCTCATGGACTGGTAGATGAACACTCCTCCCAAATCAACGTATTCGTCTCCATCCTGCCTGTTACCTCCAGCATAACCTGTTAAATCACAATTATCTAGTTCGATTGAGTTTTTACCTTCAATACATGCAATCTGTGATACATATGCAGTACCTTTTGTATTGTCTGCAGTTATGTTTCCTGTTGAATAGATTAAAGGTGACCCTCTTCCTGAGTCTTTGCTGACTCCGGTGTTGATTTCTGAGTTGTCAACATGAACCTCTCCTTCTCCACGGTCTGTTGCAAGAGCAGCACAGCTTTGACCGTCAGTGTTTATCACGACATTTGAAGCGGTGATCTTACCGTTGTAGGTTGCATCAAGTCCTCTTGACTTGTCGGAGTGTGTTGTTATTTTCACATTGTCAATTCTGGCTTCGGTTGTGCCTGAAACTGTTGCCTGACCAGGTTGGCCGCCGCCGTTGCCGTCAGGAGCTTGTCCTCCATCACCAGATCCTTCAGGCATTTCAGGAGGCTGTCCTCCAGTTGCACCTTGACCTTCTCCGCTGCCGTTTCCTGTTGCTTCCGGAGGCTGTCCTCCTTCACCTTGAGCTTCGCCGGAAGAGCTGCTGCTGTCAACGGTGGTTTCGGCGTTGGTTACAAAAATACCGTTGGAACCTTTTGAGTTTGTATTGATTTCAACGTTTGAGATGTCCAAAGTTCCGTTGGTGTTTACAAGAACTGCTGAGTTGACACCATAAAAGTCAGCGTCATCTCCTGAAGTCTGTGTGTCGCCGGTCTTGTTGACCATTGAATTTTTAAGAGTCAGTTTTCCGTTGTTTGTCACTAGGATTGAATTTAAATCACTGGAACTGGATGATATTAATCCGTTTTCCTTTGAATCCTCAGTAGCGTTTACAACAATATTTCCAATATCTTCAAGTGCATTTGCATCAATATTAACAGAATTTGCTATTTGTGATGTTGTATTGTTTGTGAGTGCAAATGCCCTGCTCCAATAAGTATTACGACTGCGATTGCCGCAATCAAAAGCTTTCTGTTCATAAATATAATAACTTGCAAGTCATATTTAACATTTTTGAATAATATGGAGTTTAATTTATGATTATTTGATGATGGAAATTGTTGGTGTGATGCATAAGCAATTCTGTAAAATTTTATAGACTCAAAATTTTAAAAATTAAAGAATTACTTTATATAAGGAGGCATTGCATAAAATTAATTAAGTGATATTATGAATGTTTTAAAAATAGCGATTGTCATGCTAATATTACTCATGTCGATAGGTGCTGTCTGTGCTGCAGATAACATCTCTAGTGACGTGATTTGCGATGATGGTCAGGAAATCTTAGAATCTACGCAAAAAGACATTTATACGACTGATGAAGGTTCATTCACTGATTTAAATCTTGAAATCAAAAATGCAACTGGCGTTATGGATATAACTCAAGACTATAAATTCAATAATGAAACGGATTCCTCTAACTGGGGTATCATAGTTTATAAGAATGATTTTGTCATTAACGGTAACGGACACACATTCGACGGGAACGGCCAAGCAAGGGTAATGACCCATTGGAGTCAACATAACAATAAACAACCTTAGACTCATAAACGGAAATGGTGATATGGGTGGCGCCATTTTAATATATCCTGGCAGTTCCATTACAACAAGGAATATGACTTTTGAAAACAATTCTGCTAGCATAATGGGTGGTGCCGTTAAAGTTGAAGGCAATTATACAAGCGTTAACGATAAGTTTGTCAATAATTATGGTAAAGGTGCGGCAATTGCCAGTACGGGCGAGATCAATTCTCTAACATTGAATAATGGGACTTTCATAAATAAATATTCGTTGGGATTATGCTCCTGAAACTTTTTGAAGGTAGGGGATTTTGCTGACGATGAAAGGCATAATCCAGGATAGGAATATGGTTGCAGCAAACATTAAGGGGAACATGATGTTTGAGTGCGGGTTTATTTTTGACATGAACATGATTACGATGACGTGGGAAAAATACATTCCATAACTGTAAAGGCTTATTGAACTGATTGTCTTGCCCACAGCGTTATTTTTGATTGAATCGAATCTGTTTTCCTTATCCAAATATTCAATGAAAAGATACAATCCAACTCCCATTGCGACAACCAAAATGTTTTGATACATCAGCTCAACGGAACCTAAGCTGTTGCTGTAGGTGTATGCGACAAAAATGGCCAGTGAAACCAAAAGAATGGCAAATCCAAGAACAGTCATTTTTTTGTTGTTAAATTTAAACTGTTTGGTTGATAAATAATAACCTAAAACAGGATATCCGATAAATCCTGCAAAATAATCAAGCTTGAAGTAAGGAAATAGCGGATATAACTTAAAGGTATTTAAAATGATGAAAATAAACCAGATTGCCAGGAAATATTTGCATGCGTCCTCACCATACTCCCTAATGAATACGTTAATGAGAGGAATTGCAAGATAAATTCCAATCAAAGTCCAGAAATACCACATTATGGATGGATTTCCGATAAACACATTCCACATGTATGTGTAGGGTTTGTGGAAATGGAAATTGGTCAATGTAATTAGAATCATCCAGAAGATGAAGGGGTATATGATTCTGGCAAATCTTCTCTTTAAAAAGTCCTTTAAGCTAGGATATTCTCTGTTTAAAAGAAGAGCTCCGCTAATCATTAGAAATATTGGAACGCCGATTCTTCCGATGTCATGGAATGTTAATTGTGCAATGACTTCAAATGGGGTGTTTAAAGGCCCGAAATAGAAATCCACATGACATATTATTACGGCTATTATTGCAAATGCCCTTAGCAGGTCGTAGTAAAAAATTCTTTCTTTTTTGGTTTTCATTGAAGTTATTTATGTTTTGTTTTTATTTAATTTTTTTGAAAATAGTTTATTTTAATTCTTTTTATGGGATGTAACTTTAATATACATTAATTTAAAATAATAATATAAAGTGATTGATAATTATTCTAAATTAATGCCAATTTTCAATACACTTATTTTTATGGAATGATTTTTATGAGTAAAGTAAAAGACATGTCTTTAGCACCAGAAGGTGTTAGAAAAATCGAATGGGTTCAAAAACACATGCCTGTTTTGGAATCCATTAAAGAGGAATATTTGGAAACCCAACCTTTCAAAGGAATAACTATCGGTTCATGTTTACATTTGGAACCTAAAACAATCAATTTAGGTTTGACATTGATGGCAGGTGGAGCTGAAGTCGCAATGACTGGATGCAACCCACTGTCCACACATGACGATGCAGTTGCAGGAGCCGCCGATTTAGGATTGAACGTCTACGGATGGAGAGAACAGGACGACGAGGAATACTACCAAACCATCAATATGGTACTCGACCACAAACCTGACATCATCATCGACGACGGAGCAGACATGATTATGGTTTTACACAATGAAAGGACTGAACTTTTAAGCCACATCAAAGGAGCATGTGAAGAAACCACAACAGGTGTTCACAGATTACAAGCAATGCATGCAGACGGAGCATTGAAATTCCCAGTAATCGCAGTAAACGACGCATACACCAAATACCTATTCGACAACAGATACGGAACCGGACAATCAAGCTTCGACGCAATCATGGGAACAACCAACATGGTAATCGCAGGAAAAACCGTAGTCGTTTCAGGATACGGATGGTGCGGAAGAGGCCTTGCACTCAGAGCAGCAGGTCTCGGAGCAGACGTAATCGTAACCGAAGTAGATCCAATCAGAGCTTTAGAAGCAAGAATGGACGGATACAGAGTAATGACCATCAGAGAAGCAGTAAAACAGGCAGACCTGATTATTACCGTAACCGGAAATGCAGACATCATCTGCGGTGATGATTTCAAATACATGAAAGACGGATGTATGCTTGCAAACTCTGGACACTTCAACGTCGAAATCAACAGACCAGACCTTGAAGCAATCTCAACCGAAGTCAAAGAAGTACGTGAAAGCATAGAAGAGTTCACAACAAAAGACGGACGTAAAATCTACCTATTGGCTGACGGAAGATTAGTTAACCTTTCAGCTGCACGTGGACAAGGACATCCTGCTGAAATTATGGACATGAGTTTTGCCGTACAGGCATTATCCGCAAAACACATCCTTGAAAACGACTTGCCGGTCGGAGTAACTAAAGCACCTGATGAAATCGACTACAATGTAGCATCCATGAAATTAAATGCAATGGGCATTGAAATCGACTCACTAACAGACAAACAAAAAGCATACATGGCTAACTGGCAAGAAGGAACATAAAACTGATAGGTTGATATCATGAGTGAAATTTATAGGACATTTACATCAGAATCCGTAACTCAGGGGCACCCTGATAAAGTTGCAGACATAATATCTGATGCAATATTGGATGCATATATGGCACAGGATAAAAATTCCCATGTAGCATGTGAAACCTGTGTAACCACAGATTTTTGTATGGTATTTGGTGAAATTACTTCAACAGCAGATATATCTGATGACGAAATTGAAAAAATCATTAGGGATACAATCATTGAAATAGGTTATGATAATCCTGATTTGGAATTTGATGGGCATACTTGTGAAGTTGTAAATAGGCTTCACGCACAATCTCCAGATATCAATCAGGGAGTGGACAGAGGTGAAGAGGAAAGTGGTGCTGGAGATCAGGGAATGATGTTCGGCTTTGCAACCAACGAAACTGATTCATTAATGCCTTATCCAATTGATCTAGCACATAAGTTGACTAATAAATTGACTGAACTTCGTGAAAGTGGAGAAATTCCATACTTAAGGCCTGATGGTAAAGCACAAGTATCAGTTAATTATGATAAAAACGGAAATGTTATCTCTTTGGATGCTGTTGTTTTATCAACTCAGCATGATGAAACTATGTCTGATAATCAGGAGCAATTAAAATCTGACATTCGTGAAAAACTCTTTAAAGCGGTCATTCCTGATGAATTGATGACTGAAGATACAAAAGAACACATTAATCCTACTGGTAAATTTGAAATTGGAGGTCCTCATGGAGATGCAGGTTTAACAGGTCGTAAAATTATTGTTGATACTTATGGAGGATATGCAAGGCATGGTGGAGGAGCATTTTCCGGAAAAGACTGCACCAAAGTAGATAGAAGTGCATGCTACATGGCAAGGTATATTGCTAAAAATATTGTAGCTAGTGGTCTTGCAGAAAAATGTGAAATTCAATTATCCTATGCAATTGGAGTGGCCGAACCAACTTCAATAATGGTAGATACCTTTGGAACTGAAGCGGAGATTATAGATAATATTTCTTTTGAGCAAATTGTACGTGAAAACTTCAAAGTTACTCCTGATGGAATCATTGAAACATTAGGTTTAAGAAATGTTTCATATAAACAAACAGCTAAATATGGGCACTTTGGTATTGTAGGGCTCCCATGGGAGAAAACTGATAAAATTGAAGATTTAAAAAAATATATTAAATAGGAGATTATTTCTCCTAACATATTTTTTTTTAATATAATGTCTTTTTTTTAATTATATATCAATTCATGTATTTCTAAACATTTTTAGTTAGTTCATGCATTAATTTTTACCTAAAATTTCTTTAATAATAAACATATCTTCATCATCGAAGACTCTTAATAGGTAAACTGTTCCAAAGTAAATTATTATTCCAACTGGGAGTGCTATCCACATATTTAAGTTTAAGTAATAAAGTGCAATTCCTAAAATTCCGGTTCCAACAATAATTTTTATTAAATCATAATATAATTTTTTATTAGGTTTATGTCCAATCTTATGGATTACATATTTTTGTATAATAACAATCAATATGTCACTCACTACTGTTGTTATTGCTGCTCCGATAAATGAAAATTTTGGAATTAAAATAAAGTTTAAAATAATATTAAATACTGCGGCTATTGCATATATTTTTGTAACAGTTACTTCTTTATGTGATGCTTGTAATAGTATATTTCCAGGACTTGCAACAAATAAAAGACAAACTGTCCAAATCAAGATTGATAATGTTGGAGCAGAATCAATGTATTCAGGGCCGTAAATCAATAATATTAGGTCTGTTGAATAAATCATAGTGCTCATAGCCAAGGGTATCATTATTAACATTAAATACTTAATTGATTTTTCATAACTTATTTCTAAAAGTTTTTCATCATTTTTAAAAAATTTACTCATCACTGGAAATATCACTGCGGTATATGCAGTATAAAGTAATGTAATAACATTAATTAATTTGTATGATGCATTATATATTCCCGTAGCGGTATTCCCAATAATATTTGTGAGCATAATTATGTCGACGGAGTAATAAATGGAATATAAAACTCCAGTTATTGCAAAAGGTATGGAATACATTGTGATTTTCTTACAAAAGGTTTTATCAAATTCAAAATGAGGTTTTGACACATATCTGATAAAAGTAATATAAATATATATTAATGCAATTATATTTGATATTAGATAAGCAAGGGTTATTCCTAAAAGTCCCCAATCACTAAAAATAGCTAATAATATAAATATGAGCAATATTGCATTTAACAAAGTATTTCCAATTCCTTGGTATTTTCCTTTTTCAAATGCTTGGAATCCACCATTCATTAAATTAATAAATGATTTAATTATCATTTCTAATGTAAAAAGGAGGGTTACTATTATAGTAGTTTCATCACATTTCAGTATCAATAATATTGCTAGTGTTAAAATGGCTGTGAGAATAGCAAAAATACTTTTAAGGGGGATTGCATTGCCTAAATATTTTGGTGAGGAGTCATAATCAGTTGCAATATGTCTCACGATATGTGTACTTATTCCAAAATCTGTTGTTATTGATAAAATTCCAGTTATGGAGGTTGCAAACCCCAAAATACCATAATCATGAACTCCAAGATATCTGGCTATTAAAATGGTCCATATAAATCCACAAATACTTGCTATAATTTGTGAAATTAGAATCCAGCTCATGTTATGGAATATTGTTTTTATTTGGTTCATTAAATCACTATATTAACTATTAAATTAATTATTTAATTTTCATAAATTTAAATGTTTAGAAAATTCAATGGTACATAGTATATGTTATTTTTATTTGTAAATATCTTAATTAGTTATTTCTTTAATTAGAAATTTTTATTCAAAGTTATCATTAATTTCTTTTAAGTAGTTAATAACATACTTAAATGAGTTGTCCATTTCTTCTTTTGAATGGAATAAAGTCGAATTATACTCACTATATCCATGAATTCTAATATTTGAAGGAATATCCATGAAATTATTTCCATATAATCTTTCAATGAATTTTTCTGGTTTATTTGGACATTTAATGTCGTATCCTTCAAATTTCATAGTTTTTGTAGGGAAAAAAATATTTTTTTCAAAAACTCCTAAATCATCAGATGATGATGCGTCAATGCCTTCTCCTATAAAATCTGTTTCATCCAAAGTTAATCCTAACTTTTCGAATCGTTCATTGAATTCTTTTTCAAAAGAAAAATCTGGGTTATGATATAATTTTCTAAAATAATATTTATGTCCTAGGTAATTTTTAGTGTAATAATCTATTGAATCTTCTTTAATGTAATCAAAGGGGAAAATATCCAATTTTACCATGGGTTTTAACCATCCTAATTGTAAGAATGTTGATTTTCCTAATTTTGGATCACTATTAAAGTATTCATCGTGACCTAGTTTTTCATCGTAAATAGTATTGAAATCTTTAAAATAATTATCTTTAGAATTAATTAATCGGGTAAGTGCACAATTTTCTTTAAAGAATTCATATTTATTAATTTCTTTTGGAAGAACTTCAATTAATTTATTATAATCTTTTCTTATCATTATAATATCAAAATCATCATCCCAAGGTATAAATCCTTCATGTCGTACTGCACCGATTAAAGTTCCATATGCAAGGCAATATTCTAAATCGTATTTTTTGCAGACATTATCTATGAATCTTAGTAATTCAGTATATAATAATTGAATATCTCTAAGTGTCCCTTCTGTTTTGATATTTGTAGATTTTATTAAAAAGTTTAACATTTCATTAGGGTTTGATGTAGGGGTTTTTTTTCTGTAAATAAATTTTGCAAAACGCATTGAATATAATAAAATTTTCTCAGAATTTTGAATTATTTTGGGAGATTTTTCATAAAGTTTACCTAAATTCATCATATTACTTCCATATTTTTATTGTGATAATTTAATCAATTAATTAAGAAATATTTTATTTCTAGACAATAAAATTCATTAT
>NZ_CAMHFP010000021.1 GCF_946184425.1 uncultured Methanobrevibacter sp.
TTAAAATTTGTCATAGGTTTTTGATAAAATATTTAAATATGAGTAATTATCAATATATAATTATTAAAAAAACTGATTAATAAATTATAATTTCATATAATTTAATTTTTTAACTAACAGAATGGTTAATTATTTATAGGTTAGATAGTTATGTATAAGGATGAAATGATACAATTACATCAATTTTTAGTATATGTTTTAAAATACTTAGCAGAAGACGATCAGATTACTAATGATTGTAGCGAATACATTACTCTAAAAATAAGCCCACATCATATACACAAGACAAAAGCAGAACATAAACATGCTATTTTTGTCCTTTGTAAAATTATCTCACAAGTTATTGCAGATAAAGAAGGGAATTCCATTCCTGAAAATGTGCGCAATTCTTTAGCAGATTTAGTTTCACGTTCTGAAAAAGAACTTAACGTGGCTTAATCTCAATACTTTTTTTTACTTTTTTTAAATATTTTTAATAATAATAAATTTCATATTACTAATTATGAAAGGTCTCAACAAAATGCTTTGTTTAGTAGACGGAGAACATTACTTGCCAGTCACTAAAGAAGCGATAGATACATTAAATAAACTAGAACACATAGATATAGCCGCTGCTGTTTTTATAGGAGGAACTGAAAAGCTTAGAGATGATTCAAAAGAATCTTACTCTGAAAAATTAGGAGTTCCAGTTCAATTTGCAAAAGATAAGGACATTCCTTATGACATTATAGTTGATATGGTCAGAACCTATGACATTGACACAGTAATGGATTTGAGTGACGAACCAATACTTGACTATCCAAAAAGATTCAAAATTGCCTGTAAAGTCCTAAACGAAGGAATAACATATGAAGGACCTGATTTTAAATTTGAACCTACAACCCAATATGAGATAATGGAAAAACCTTCAATAACAATACTTGGAACCGGCAAACGTATTGGAAAAACTGCAGTTTCAGGATTTGTTTCCAGATTAATTGATAAAAATGGATATGAACCATGCGTGATTGCCATGGGAAGAGGCGGACCGGAAGAACCTGAAATTGTTCATGGTGAAGAACTTGAAATCAATGCAGAATTTTTACTTGAACAATCCGAAAAAGGCGTGCATGCAGCCAGCGACCATTGGGAAGATGCTTTAATGAGCAGAATTTTAACTATCGGATGCAGACGATGTGGCGGAGGAATGGCAGGTGAAGTTTTCCTAACCAACATGAAACAGGGTGCAAAATTAGCTAATGAAGTTGATGCTAAATTTGCAATCTTTGAAGGAAGCGGTGCAGCAATACCTCCAATTAAAACTGACAAAAAAATAACCCTTATTGGTGCAAACCAACCCTTTGAAAATTTAACTAGTTACTTTGGACCATATAGAATCGGACTTGGTGACCTTGTAATATTAACCATGTGCGAGGAACCAATGGCAAATAAAGAAAAAATTAAAAAAATAGAAGAATTTATTGCAGATATCAATCCTGATGCTACTATAATTTCCACCATGTTCAGACCTAAACCGCTAGGTGATTTGACAGGTAAAAAAGTGTTGTTTGCAACCACTGCTCCGGAATCAGTTAAAGATAAATTGGTTGAATATTTGCAAAGTAATTATAACTGTGAAGTTGTTGGAACAACTGCCCATTTATCAAACAGACCTTTATTACGCAAAGATATGGAAAAATATATGGATAAAGCAGATGTCATGCTGACAGAACTTAAGGCAGCCGCAGTTGATGTTGCTACCAAAGATGCAATATCTCATGGATTAGAAGTAATATATTGTGATAATATTCCTGTTGCAATTAATGACAATTATCCTGATTTAGGAAAATCCGTAATAAAATTAGTTGATTCAGCGATTAAAAGTTTCAATAATGAATGAATTTTCGAAATAATTTATTCTTTTATTTTTTTATTTTATATATAATTTAAAATTTCCAGACCCAAATCCGTGTTTTTGTAAAGACGGCCTTTTCTTGCATCTTCATTTAAACATACAACTATTTTTTCTTTTTTCAATTCCTTTAAAACATTTGAAACATGATTAGTTCTAAGACCGACCTCTTCAGCAATTACTGAAGGAATTTTGATTTCAGTTCCTATACATTTGACTATGTTTGTCCTATATTCTGATGCGATTACATAGCCAACTAATTTAAAAATATCATCACTGTTCATACTATATTATTAATGACAACATTTAAAAAAAGATATGTATAATAATGATTATCATTATATACAAAATAAACATTTCATAATAAGAAAAACTTAATTATATAATGAAATACAAATAATTAAACTAATGAAACGAATAGCTATAGGTGTTGGAAAAAATGAAAATATTATCCAAGCATGTCATATTTTCAAAGAAAAACACCCAAAAACCGATGTAATATTAGTATATAGTGATGAAGACTTAATCAAGGCAGTGCTAGATAGAAAAATTGATGCAGTAATTCGTGGATCCCTTCCTGCATCCAATATCATGAATAAACTAAAAGAAAAATATCCTACTCTTTCAAGAGCAACTTATGTGAATAATGGAGAAATTGAGTTTTTATTAACACCAGTTGGAATAGATGAAGGCAATACTATTGAAGACAGGTTTAGAATGACCAAAAGCTGTATTGATTTCCTAAAACAAGTGGGAAAGACTCCTAAAATTGCAGTTCTTGCCGAAGGTAGGGAAGATGATTTTGGAAGAGACAGTGCAGTATCAAATTCTATTAAGGAAAGTCGAAAATTAACTAAACTTATTCAAGAAACAGGAGAAAACGTTAAAAATTATTATATTCTTATAGAAAGTGCAATTAAAGATGAATGCAATATTATCATTGCACCAAACGGGAGAGTTGGAAATATTATCTTTAGAACAATGGTTTTAGTTAATTCATGGCCTAGTTATGGTGCTGTAACCTTTGGAATGGATAGAATATACATTGACACAAGCAGAGAACAAAGTATTGAAGGATACATAAGAAGTTTAATCCTAGCAGAAGAACTAATTGAAGATTAAGTTTTTACCTTACTGAATGATAAGATTTTAAGTGATATAATGGCAGAAAATTTTCTATATAAAATATATGAATGGTACATATCCCGCGATTTGAAACCAGAAAAAATGCCAAAGCATATTGCAATAATTATGGATGGTAATAGAAGATATTCCAAACTTCAAGGTAACCTTGATGTTGTTAAAGGTCATGAAATAGGAGTAGATACTCTTGAAAAAGTTTTAGACTGGAGTATAGAACTTGGAATTGAAATCATTACCGTATATGCATTTTCAACTGAAAATTTCAATAGGCCAAAACATGAAGTTGAAGGACTGATGAACTTATTTGTTGTCAACTTCAAAAGATTAGTTGACCATGAAAAAATCCATAAAAATGAAGTGAGAGTTAAAGTAGTAGGCAGAATCGAATTACTTCCGGACAATGTTAAAGAAGCTATAAAAGAAGCGGAAGAAGCTACAAAAAATTATAATAAAAGATTATTTAATATTGCTATAGGCTACGATGGACGTTTGGAAATCATTGATTCATTTAAAAAAATTATAAAAGACGTTCAAGAAGGGAAAATTAGTATAGACGACGTTGATGAGGAGCTGGTAAGTAAAAACCTATATACCGAAGGATTGGATGACCCTAATTTAATCATAAGAACCAGCGGAGAAGAACGTCTGAGCGGATTTTTACTTTGGCAATCATCATATTCCGAACTATATTTCTGCGAAACACTTTGGCCCGAACTGAGAAAAGTCGACTTCATTAGAGCTATTCGATCATATCAAGCAAGAGATAGAAGATTTGGAGTTTAAATAAATGATTGATACACACTGCCACATTGATTTTGAAGACTTTGACAATGACCGTGAGGAAGTTATAAAAAGAGCAAAAGAAAAATTGGACCATGTTATTGTTTCAGGATACAGCAATAAAAGCAATATGAAAGTGTTGCAATTATCAAAAGATTATGAAGGTTTTATTTATCCTACTTTCGGATTTCATCCAGTCAGCTCTCAAAATGCTACAGAAGAAGATTTGAAAATAGCTCATGAAAACATACGCAATAATCTAGATAACATTTTAGCAATTGGCGAAGTTGGAATGGATTATTATTATGTTACCGATAAGGCATTGCGTGAAAGACAAAGGGAAATTTTCACCAGTTTTTTAGAGCTTGCTAATGAATTTAAAGTTCCAATTGTGATGCATGTACGAGACTGTGAAAAAAAAGCAGTAAACATTATCGAAGACTATGATGACATTCCCTATTTTGTTTTTCATTGCTATGGGGGAAGTTTAAAAACAGCAAAAAGAATCATGAATCGTGATGATTCATACATGAGTTTTTCCACAATGCTATGCTATTCCAAACATCACCAGGATTTAATTGAAAAAATTGACCTTGATTATGTTTTAACTGAAACTGACAGTCCTTATTTGGCAATGACAAAAGAAGAAAGAAATGAACCTGCCAATGTTGTTAATGCAGTTAAAAAAATAGCTGAAATTAAAAATATGGACATTAGTACTGTTGATGAAATTACAACCAACAATGCCCGTAAAATTTTTAAAATTTAAAAATGTAAAGTGAAGTTTAAATTAATCAATACTTCATTATTTTCTTTAACAGCTTCTATTTCTAATTCAAAATCTGTTAAATCTTGTTTTACTAAATTTATTAAATGATAATCAAGAAGAGAATCATTTAAAAATATTGTAAATTGATTATTATTGATTATAACATCCTTCCTGCAGAACAGTTTAAATGCATAAAAATACAATTCAATCCTAAAAATCAAATCTTGCTTATCACCTTCACTGTCAATGAAGAATTTTTTTAAATCTTCCTGTAAAATTTTACCTTCATCACCAGTATCTGCTTGAAAAGTTTCCATTTCAGCTAAATCATCCATCAATTGCTGTTTTTCTTTTTCATCATACATTTAATCACTTTTTTTCAAATTTTAATTTTATAATATTATATGAATTTGGCATGAAACTAATTTCAAATTTATCAAAGCAATCATCCAGTTTACGAAGCAAAGTGAATTCCAAATAATCAGGAACTATGAATAATATGAAAGAATTTTCTTCAAGTTCTATTCCAAAATCTTCCAAAAGAGGAATTCCCAATTCACTGATGAATATATATTTGTAAACAATTAACTCATAATCATTCACTTCTTTATTGTTTTCAATAATGTCCAACAATTCAGATTGAAGTTTACTGGAAATTACTTCAAACGTTTCATTTTCCATATTATCTTTTCCAAATTTTCTTTTTATTAATATCATTTGATGCTTACTACATTGAAATAGCACTTTCAAAGATAAAATCAATCAAATAATCATTTAACTATTTTAATAAATTTTTCTCCACAAACACTTCCTTTGCAGCAACTAATCCATTGATTGATTTTGGAAAACCGCAGTAGGCACTCATCTGTAGAATAATTTCAACAATTTCAGTTGGAGTGTTTCCAACATTTAAAGCTGCGTTAATGTGGTCTTTCAGTTGTGGGATTGTACCCAAAACCGTAAGCGCTGCAACTGTACATAACTCACGTGTTTTCAAGTCCACCTCTTCACGAGTGTATATTTCAGAATAGGGAAATTCAACGACAAATCGTGACATGTCCGGAGCTATATCCTCAAGTTCCTTAAAGATTTCATCAACAGATTTCTTTTGAATTCCTTCCAAAACTTCTTTTCCTTTTTCATATCTTGACATGATTAAGAATATATCCTCAAACCCATTTAACATTAGCGGTTGTGTAAACATAATGAGGGGAGAAAACCGGATTATATAATTTATTTGTTGATGCTGTTGAGTTAAATGATATTGCCAACGACTTTCTCAAGTTATAATTAATCCTTTCACCCATTGAATCAAGTTCCCCCGCAGTGTATTCATTTGATGATTTGACATATACCTGAAATTGAATTTTCTTTTTGCCATAAACGTCATCCATGCCCAATTCTGAATAACTGACATTTATAATTTCCACGGAGTAAGGATACATCAGGTTACCTTTTAAATCCGGATAAACATCATATGAATCAGTCGGATAAATTGCAACAGATGACGTTCCAACTCCCTCAATGACACCGCTTCGGGCTGCACTCATCGCAGCATTCAATTCATTTTCATCAGCAATAAACACTACTGACAGCATCACTGTTATTACCAGTATTCCCACCAAAAGCAGATATTCTCCACTAATCTGGCCTTTATTATCAGTCATGATATCACTATTTTTCCGTCATCATTCTTGCTTATCCAATATCCTTTTCCACTGTATAATTTATATTGAGAGTCAATTTTCAATGGCAGCACTATCGATTCTCCTTTTTTATTCGAAAAATCGATTGTTACCTTATTTTTTTCAACAGTTATTTCATAAAATCCCGGTCGTGAATCCAAATTCAAATAGATGGAGTATCCTTTACCATTTGCATTTACTTGACTTATGACATTTGCCACATAATCCAAAATCAATCTATGTTTCACATTATTCTCGATATTGCTGCTCGATTCTATTGAATTAAAAATGAAAAATAACAATCCAATAGCAATTATTATAATAATAAATATTGAAAATAAATATTCAATAGAAATAAAACCTTTTTCATCCATATTTTTTAATTATTTTAGATATTAATAAAGTTTGTTGAAATTAAAGGTCAATTTAAATACAAAATCATTAAATAATACTTGAAATAAAAAATTATACTATGAAAGGAAAAGTATTTTTCATAGGTGCAGGACCTGGAGATCCAGACTTAATAACTGTCAAAGGAAGAAAAGTAATTGAAGAAGCAGACGTGATAATTTATGCAGGTTCTCTTGTAAACAGGGAAGTTTTAAATCCTGCAAAAGAAGATTGTGAAATTCACAACAGTGCTTATTTAAATTTGGAAGAAACAGATGCAATCATAACTGAAGCTGTCAATGAAGGCAAATTAGTTGCTCGTGTCCATACAGGAGACCCTTCAATTTATGGAGCTATCGGCGAACAAATCCGTGAACTTAAAAAACATGACATTGAATATGAAATCATTCCGGGAGTCAGTTCACTGTTTGGAACCGCAAGTGTTTTAGAAGCTGAATTAACCCTGCCCGAAATTTCACAAAGTGTTATAATTACACGTCCTGAAGGCAGAACACCAAAACCAGAAGGTGAAAGCATAGCCAGCTTTTCCAAACATCACGCGACAATGTGCATATTCCTTGGAATAGGTATGATCGATAAAGTTGTTGAAGAGTTATTGGTAGGTTATGAAAAAGACACCCCAATTGCAGTTGTAAAAAAAGCTACCTGGAAAGACCAAGAAATAATTAAAGGAACCCTCGATAATATTGCAGAAAAAGTCAAAGATGCTAATATAACTAAGACTGCAATGATTATAGTGGGAGATGTCTTAAACCCAGGGGATTTTAATCCCTCAAAGTTATATGATAAAAACTTTAAACATGAATTTCGTTAAATAGGAAAAATAATTTTTCCTAAACATTACTTTTTTTAGAATAATTGACTAATGAATTTAAATATAGCATCAGCAGTCTGATTTTGTTGATTTTCTGGTGTGATGTTAGCTACTCCATCACCTTCTTGAGGACCATAATAAGCAAATTGTTCATGATTGCCACCATCAATAATCACTTCAGTCAAATTATCCATTAATGATTTTGAATCATTATATGCTTTCATATTTAATATTTTATCTTCAGAACCATAAACTGATAAAACAGGTTTTTTTACTTCACTATTGGGATATGCTGCCAATAATATGACTGCATCTGCTTTACCAGTGTGATTGGTAAATGCGGCAGCCGAAAGACCTCCCAAAGAGTGACCGGCCATTATATAGTGAGAATAATTTGTCGAATCAATAATTGAATCCGCAGTATTTTCACCAAAAAATGCAAAATTAAACATCATTTGAACCAATGCACAATCTATACCCTTATTTGTAATATCAACCAGCAATGGAAGATAAGATATATATTCATTTTTAGCGCCCGGATAAAAAATTAATAATGTATCATTTCCATCACCATCTAAAAGTAATCCATAATCTTTTTTGATAACAGAAACATTATCAGTACCGTTCAATAAATCTGTTGCCTCTTTTTGGGCTGGATGGTATGAAGTCATGTAAAAAAAAGTATATCCCAAAACAAAGACCATACCTATCACTATTAATATTTTAAACTTCTTATTCATAATATCAATAAATTTAATTATATTTATCTTTAATTTGATTCATCAATTTTAGTTTATCAAAAGCAACATCTTTAGGAGCTCTTTTTAAACCGCAGTCCGGATCAAGAATCAAATTGTCTTTTCCCATAATATCAATAGCTTTAGAAACCAAACTATCAATATCCTCTATGTCATCCACTTCATTAACTGATGAATCTACACAGCCAAAACCAATTTTTTTATTGGAAATCAAATTAGCATTTTTTTCCAAAACATCCAAATTAACATCATTTCCGGCAAATTCCATGTCTAAAATTTCAACATTGAACTTTGCAATATCTTTAAATGCATTGTTTAAGGTTCCGCATACATGCATAGCAAGAGGAACATCCAAACCTTCATGCAATATATCAATAGCTTCTTTAGCCACTTTCATGTCAACCATTCCAGTTGACAGAAAAGGTTCATCCACTTGAATATATTCCGGATTGACCTTTTTTGCTATTGCATCCACTTCAAATTTAAGTGAATGAGCCAAATCAATTATAGCATCTTCTTTATTTTTATAAAAAGATTGAATTCTTGAAGAATGAATAATTGTAGTAGGACCTGTAATTATTCCTTTTATTCCTTTACCTTCCGGAATTTTACCACCATAATATTCCTTAATGACTTTTTTTGCATAATTTAAATCATTAATAGATATCTCCCATGTAGGTTTTCGTATTTTAGAAACAACTACAGTATTGCCATCTTCCAATTTCATACCGGGAATAAATTTTGTAAAAATAGAAACCATATCATCTCTCACCTGACCGTCAGAGACAATATCAACTCCCGCATCAAGTTGAGCGATAACACTATCTTTAATGGCATCTTTATAAGAATCGTAAGCACCAAAAGTATTTAATAATTTATCTTTGAAATTAGACGGTGAACTTTCCTCACAAGGAAAACTCCCAACAACAGTTGATTTCATTTTATATTACCAGTGTCCAATTTTCTGATTTTTTCAACTTCTTCTTCATCTATTGGTAATTCAACAACTGAAGTTCCGTGACATGGTTTTGTATATGGAAGAAAGACAGTGCCTTTTTCATGATCAAAACCAATAGGAATAGGAGGAATTCCAATAACTCTAACACCTAAAACCTCATCACCAGGTTTTATATATACCAAATCATCTGCTTTAAATCTGATAATCATTGCACAATCTTTGAAACCTGCTTTTGAAGCATGAATTTCATAATTATCAGATTGTTGAAGATAAGTATCTAAACAAAAAGACATATTATTCGAACTCCTTAATAGCTTTATCAAATTTAACTTTAATTGGTGAAGGATTATGGAATGCTCTTACAGCTTGAATGATTGCATTGCTTCCACTTTCTTCAATCATATTAACAAACTCTTCAACCTCATCAATATCTCTTGAAAATACCAATGCGAGAGATTTTGTATTAAGAATTTGGTCAAATGTTACGAAAAATGATGCAGCAGCATCCTTATGAACAAAACCTACTAATAAATCGTAATCTCCTTCTTTAATATCTCCTAAAGTCCTTTCCAAATCCACTAAATTTAGTTTATAATAACCTTCAGGGTCAGATATTTTTACTAATTTGGAAGCAGCAGGATTTGCTGCAATTGTTGTATCATAACCCATTTTTGTTAACTTATTAAATACATAAACCGCCATTGGGGTTTGAGATGGAGTTTCAGGACATCCAAGTAATACCAATGCTTTCATATAATAACTTCTCCTATGATCTTGATTTAAGTGTGACTACATTAGCTAAAATTAATGTTCCCACGAATATGAATGTCAATAACGCCATACCGTTGATTGTTCTGTTAAATACAAATAAACCTATTAAAGATTGTGCACAAAATGAAGCTAATGCACCAGTTAATAATACTTCTCTACCTAAATATTTTTTATTATTTTTCTCTCTTTTTTCTCGATACATAGTCAATACTTTAAGACCGACAACTATAGTTCCAAGAGTAAATATCATCAATCCAACAAGACCTAAATATCCAAAGTCAAAACCATATCCAAAAATACCCGGAAGCATATAATCTATTGTATCTTTCTGGTTTACTAAAATACCGAAAAACATTGGGAAAGGCAAACCAAAGAACAAAACAAATTGCATCGGCAAAGTAATATAACCTTCAGCAAATGCTGTTCCTTCAATACCCCAATAAGAAGCTTTACCACTATGCCCAATTAGTTGAATGTTATTTAATACAGTTTTAATACTTGATAATGAGTACTGTTCAATCCTACCTAACCTTAGAAGTGGAGAGAAAATTGTCATCCCAGTGATTCTAGCCAATGCTTCAAGTGATATTAACCCTAAAACTGCAGCTCCTGCAAACATTAAAATTCTTTTACCAGTAATAACTGTTTTTTCTCTGAAAGATTTGGAAATAATCAGATATCCTAAAAATAATCCTAAAATCCATAAAATCAAGAAAGATCTGTGCATCAATCCACCGAATACTGTAATACCGATAGTAAATAATATTACAAATCTCCTAAGTGGCCTAATATCTACACCCGATTCCTTCATTACCTTCAGCGAAGCAAATGCTGCTACAGTTCCAAGTAATGCCAGAGGTCCGAATGGGTGAGTAAATTCCGCCTGACTTGATGAAATCACAAGCAGTGCAATATCCGCACCAAAAAGAAGTGTAAAACCACCCATTAAAAATAATGATAAAAAGGTTACTACACTAAGTGATAATGGAATCAAGTTTAAAGTAAATACCCATATAACAAATAGCATTATTGCAACTTCTACAATTAATTGTAAATGATTTTGAGCAATTAATAACATATTATAATCACAATCTTGTTTATTTTTAAAATATAAAGTGGACTGACCGGGATTTGAACCCGGGGCCTCCGCCATGCCAAGGCGACGATCTCCCATCTGAGCTACCAGCCCAAAAAATTTAAATCAAATATCATAATAATATTTGACAGTTTTATTATAAATAATTATTTACCATTTTTTGCCAAGTCATAAAGATTATCGATGATAATCTGGAATAAGTCATCGGTTTTAACATCAATTTTTTGATGAGGATTTACAATGAAATCAAGTGCTTTATTGATAACTTCCTCAGAATCATTAGACCTGTACATCAAACCTTTATTAATATAATATTGGTCAACAGACAATGTTTCACCAGGATAACAGGAAATAACTGGAGTCTGTAAAATTGCAGCTTCCCTATTCATTGTACCGCCCGCACCAATTACTAAGTCACATTTTTTAATGATGCTTGATGTATCTACAGGAGGTTTCAATATTGAAACATTCTCTATACCTTCAAATATTTCAGCCTGTTCTTTGAATCTTGGAAGAACCAAAATATTAGCCATGTTCTTTAATTCATCAACAATAGGAGTTAAAACTGATTTTCTGCAATCAGTATCCAAATATGATGCTAATGATGGTTCCGGCCTCATCAATATTGTTTTAGGATGTTTCAAATCAAGATTTAAATCTTCAAAAACATTGTCATTATATTTGAAATTTTTGAAATGCATTAATTCGGAAGTTCCATTATAAGAAATAATTGTATTAGGATCTGCTCCAAATTTCATTAGTTTCCACATGTCAATTATGTTTGGTGTAATAATCCTATCACATAACGGAAGAGTTAACTTATTGGCAGCAAGTGCATGTTCATTGTCCAAAACATATAAACTTGGAATTCCTAAACCGAAAGAGATTCTAGGAAGTTCAATAGAATGCTTGCTAAGGGCAACATCCACCTTTTCATCATGAATAACATCAACAAGATTATACACTCTTGATGTGCTTTCTTTCAGTTTATCATATAAGCTTACACCATGTTTTCCAACGGATATAAAATCGATATCATACATTTCCATTAACTTATGAATATCACCAAATTGCCTTGCGGTAACTATTACATCCTCACCCTCAGCTTCAAGGTATTTGATTACATCTTTAAAAAACCTCACATGAGGCGCATTTGATATATCTATCCATACTTTCATGAAACCACCGATTAATTTAATTATAAACTATTTTTCTTTTCCTCAATAGCTTTTATAATTTCATCCAATCCAGTTCCTTCTTTAAGACTGGATTTGATAATTTTAACATTAGGATTTAATTTTTTAGCATCAGCAACCATTTTATCTGCATCCGCACCAACAGCTTCAGCTAAATCTACCTTATTTATAATAACTGCATCTGATGTTTGGAAAATCAACGGGTGTTTTTCAACAGTGTCATCACCTTCGGTTACACTAACAACAACAATTCTCATATGAGAACCCAATTCAAAGTCAACAGGACAAATAAGATTACCCACATTCTCAATAATGACAATGTCCAAATCATCCAAAGGCAAATCATGAAGACCATGACCCACCAAATGAGCATCCAAGTGACATTCTTTACCAGTGTTCAAACCGACTACTGGAACATCATGTTTTTCAATACGTCCAGCATCAAATTCAGATATTACATCACCTGCAAGAACACCTATCTTATAATCAGTATTATCAATAATTTCCTCAATTAAAGTTGTTTTACCAGAACCAATAGCTCCAACAAAATCAATACAGAATATTTCTTTATCCTCTAAATTTTCTAAGTTTTTACCAGCTAATCTTTTATTAGCATCCATTATATTTTTTGCAACTTCTACATCAGCTACTTGGTGCATTATTTCAACTCCATTTATTTAATCATCATCAGGTTTTTCAATAACGATATTTTTAACGACAATATCTCTTCCATTAAGGATTTCAACTGCAAGACTATCACACTCAGGACATTTAACCATAGGTGCATAATGATCATTATCATCAAGGATGGCATCTCCATGGAATCCGCATTCAGAACATTTAACCTCTACAGGAATTTCCTCAAATTTAATCTCAGCATCTTCTACAATTGTATTTTCAACAAGAACGCCTAAAATAAACTTCAATTGTTCCGGATTCACCATTGCTAATCTACCCAGTTCAATAGTAACTTCATTAACCTCAGTCGCATTATTATTTTCGGCAGTATCTATAACTGCATTAATAATACCTTGAGCCATTGATAATTCATGCATTTTGTATCTCCTATAAATAATATTAATATTATAAATTTAGTTTTATTTATTAATAAACCTATTTAATATTTGAGCATTGCGACAGTAATAATTAAAAATTTTAAAAAATAGCAAAATTGTTGCAATTAACAACATATATATAGAATGTTTTTTAAAAATAATATAAACTATAATTTGGAGATAACAATATGAATTACAAATCAAAATTTGGTTTTGGATGCATGAGACTGCCTCAAACAGATGAAAAAGACCCGACAAAAATCAATCAGGAACTGTTTAATGAAATGGTTGATGTTTATATGGAAAAGGGATTTAACTACTTCGATACATCCTATGCATATCACAACGGATTCAGTGAAGTTGCTATAAGAAAAGCTATAGTAGAGCGTTACCCTCGCGAGTCCTACAAAATTTGTGATAAGATGCCTACCTGGGCACTGACATCACCCTCAGACAATGACAAGTATGTTAATGAAATGCTTGAAAGACTTGGAATAGACTATTTTGATGTATTTTTTATCCACAACATCAATTCCCCATGGTTAAAGCTGGCTGAAGAAAACAACACATTTGAATACATTAAAAAAATGAAAGAAAATGGAATAACTAAAAAAATAGGATTCAGTTTCCATGAAAAAGCAGATTTGCTCAGAGAAGTCCTTGATAAATATGGAGACTTCATGGATATTGTGCAATTGGAGCTAAACTATCTGGACTGGGAAGACTCATCCATACAATCACATGAATGTTATGACATATGTGTGGAACACGGGCTTGATGTTTACGTAATGGAACCTTTAAAAGGCGGAGTAATCGTAAATCCCTCTGAAGAAATTAAAAATGATTTCAAAAGATTCAATCCCAATAAATCAATTGCAAGTATGGCAATCAGATTCTGTGCATCACTCGAACATGTTAAAATGGTCTTATGCGGTATGAGTAAAATGAGCGATATGGAAGACAATTGCGATACTTTTGAAAACTTTGAACCAATCCATTATGAAGAAAAAGAATTTTTATCAAAGATGGCTGAAAAGCTTTATTCCTCACTTGCAGTTCCATGCAGCGAATGTGAATACTGTCTTGATGCATGCACATCTGAAATTCCGATCCCAAATTACTTCCACATATACAATGCAAGTAAAAACCAGCCGGAATCAAATATCTACAGATTATATTACGATAAGTTATGTGACGAAGAGGTTTCAGCAGACGAATGTACATACTGCGGAGACTGCATTGATTACTGCACACAAAAAATAAACATTCCAGAAGAACTTGAAAAGGTTCGAGAACATTTCGAAGAAGGTTTCAGCCCATATGCTGGAAACCCTTAAGAAACCCTCATTTTTAACTCTTTAACCATTTCACCATTTTTATTTATTTTATAAGCTTTTTTAAAGTACTCAACAGCTTTTGGAAAAATTCCCGAATGATAATATATTAATCCCATTAAAGCTAGCGCCTCTGAATTTTTGCAATCAAATTCTATCAGTTTTTCTAAAATTTCAGATGCAGTATCCAAATCATCCTGCATGTACAGGTCATATGCTTCCTCATACAGTACTTCCTCATCATCCAGAGTATTTATTTCAACATTAAAATTGGAGTGGGAAGTAGGTTGCTTATTATTCAATAAAACATCAAGTTCATTGGCCCTTTCATTTGCCTTATCAATTGTTAAAGCCCTTTTTACAAACATTTTTGATATATCCCTCTGGTCCTGCTCATATAATATCTGCGCCATTAATGAAAGTGAATCTACATGATTTTTATTAGAA
Organism: uncultured Methanobrevibacter sp.; assembly: GCF_946184425.1. Lineage (GTDB taxonomy): Archaea > Methanobacteriota > Methanobacteria > Methanobacteriales > Methanobacteriaceae > Methanocatella. The sequence continues at coordinate 15,109 of NZ_CAMHFP010000021.1, forward strand.
GTCAGAATATTGTTCAGGATGTCCTTTGCTTGAGAAAAGTCCTGATTATCATATAATTCCAATGCATCATTAAATTGAATATCATCTTCATTTACTTCTTTTTTAGAGATGATTTCTTCGTTTACTTCCTCTTTTACGACTGAAGTATCATCAGCAATCAGGTGACACATATATTCCAGAATATATTTGGTGGCATTCTTATGAAGAGGCTTATTATCATTGCCGCATTTCGGAGAGTATATGCAAGCCGGACATCCGCTTTGGCAATTACAATTATTCAACAAATCCAAAGTAGATTTAAGCAAATCAACAAATACGTCAACTGCCTTTTCACAGATACCAATTCCACCCTCATATCCATCATAAATAAAAATGGTAGCTTCCTGCGTATCCTCATGGTAATTTGTAGATAAACCTCCAATATCAAATCTGTCACACATTGTATGAAGCGGAAATAAACCTATTAAAGCATGTTCAGCACCGTGAAGTCCACCTGCAAAAACTTCCTCTTCATTTGGAAACATGTCTTCCAAGGTATCTTTTACTGATTTTGGAATTGTAAACCACAATCCTTTAGTATTGAACTTTAACGGAGGTAAATCTAAAGGATAAGTTCCAATTGATTTGGAAAATTGCATTTTTTTGTATTTGAAGTAGTCTTCACTAACTGTCAATTCACCAAAATGAATTGTCAGGTTTCCGTATTTTGTTTTAGACAGTTTCTTTTTAATATTGATATCAGTCTGGTTCAGCACCATCGTATGATAATCGACAGTCTTTTTTGTTACATTTACAAAACCCCTTGAAAGACTCACACTGTCAACAACATAAGTATCCCCCTTGTTGATTAAAATTGCGCCGTCATGAGCTTCCCTATAAACCTGTGAGCGCTCCATTGTTTCAAGTAACTTGCCGTTATTCATTATCTTGAATTCCTGACCTGAAATTTGATCAAGGGAATGGTCAAGTGCAGGGTTATCATCATAAGGATACATATAATCTCCTCTAGCATTTATATGCAAATCCTTATTGGAGACCAATTCTTCAAGGATATCATCATCAATACCGAAATATTTTTCCACCTCCCCATATTTCAAAGGTAATTCCTTGGCAGCGCACAATAAATGAGCTTCCTGCAGAATTGGATTAGATAAATCAATAATTGCATTTTCATGTGGCTTATCAAAGAAAAATTTAGGATTATTCATAAAATACTGATCAAGCTGATTTTCAAAAGCTATCAAAACAGCCAAAGATTTTTGAGAACTTCTTCCAGCCCTACCTGCCTGTTGCCATGTTGAAATCATTGTTCCGGGATAACCTGAAATAATGACTGCATCAAGAGACCCTATATCTATACCCAACTCCAGCGCATTGGTACATGTAACTCCAAGATATTTTCCGCTTTTCAATCCGTCCTCTATTTCACGCCTCTCTTCTGGCCTGTAACCTGCACGATAAGCAGCAATACGATGTGCCAATTTTCCTTTAATTTGAGTCATATCGTTTTTTGCCCACATTGCAATTAATTCAGTGGTTTTTCTTGAAACTGTGAAACATAATGTTTGAATTCCCTTCAACATCAAATAAATAAAAATATTTTCCGTTTCCATGTGCACTGAAGGGGCATTTTGCATATTAACCTTGTTACGGCGATAATTTTTAAATGGATTGTATAAAATGAAATCTTTTTCTCCACTAGGAGATGTATCGCAATCAACCAATTTAAACTCCTCACCGGTCAGTCTGTTAGCAAGCTCCAATGGATTAGCAAGAGTTGCGGAAGACAGAATGAATTGAGGATATGAACCATAAAAGTTAGCTATTCTCTTTAACCTTTTGATTAAAAAAGCAACATTGGAACCGAAAACACCCTTATAATAATGTGACTCATCAATAACAATATACCTTAAATTGCGGTAGAATCTTGACCATTGATGATGCCATGACAAAATAAGATGAAGTTGATAAGGATTAGTCAATACAATACGTGATTTTTCACGAATCCACTTCTTATCCTCTCTTGGAGTATCACCATCATATGTTCGGGGATTAATTCGGATATCCAATTCCTCTTCAAGATTTTCCAGAACATGAAGCTGGTCATTGGAGAGAGCCTTGGCAGGATAAATATATAATGCTGTTGCATCCCTATCTTCAATCATAGTCTCCATAATAGGTAAATTAAAAGCCAATGTTTTTCCAGAAGCCGTAGGAGTTGTAATAATTACATGTTCCCCTTCCTGAATAGATTCATATGTTTCAGCCTGATGTACATATAATCTCATGTCATTTGATTTCAGATACTCAATAATTTTTTCATTTAAATTATCCACTTTTTTAAAACTGGGCTTTTTAGCAGGAATAGTCTCTACATGGGCTATATTCTCCCTATATCTCACATCATTTTTAAACATATCAATATTGCTAGAATCAGACATAATTTCCACTAAGATAATTTAATATAATTATATAATTTGAAATAATATTTAAAGTATTTCCTGATTTTAAAATTCTTCAACAACAAAACAGTTATTTTGAATATAAATACCAAAATCCTCTTAAATTAGTATATATTAATTTATATATAAAAAAAGACTCCAAGAGCATATGAAAAGTAATATACAAAGAATAAAGTTAGGAAAAATTATCCCAACTTTATATGCATATTATGGAAGAAACTCTCCCATATTTAATAATAGAATATTATAACATAAAAAGATATTCATTTTTTACATAAATAAATTATCATACATGAATACTTTTCAAATGGACTCTGACTTACTATATTATTAAATAAGTATATAAATTAATAATTATATATTAAGAGGGAAAAAATGATTTCATATAACGAATTTGAAGACATAATAGTAAATATACTCAAAAGAGATATCTCTTCAAATATAGAGCAAAAGAAAGCTATCCTATCTGAACCCGACAAATCCCTTTTTATAGTTGCAGGACCAGGATCTGGAAAAACAACAGTGATGGTATTGAAAATTTTAAAATACATCTTTGTTGATGATGTTGACCCATCTGAAATTCTAGCCACAACATTTACAAAAAAAGCGGCTGACGAGTTGTATTCAAGAATTTTGGGATGGGGAGATAAAATAAAAAACTACCTTGAAGACATATACTGTGATGATAGTTTTGAATCTAGCATGAAAATTGCTAAAATAGAAAGAATTGATTTCAACCAAATATTAATTGGAACAACAGACAGCATAGCTGAAGAATTGCTTAGGGAAAATAAAAAACCCGGAGAAAACCAGTCAACCATTATTGAAGAGTTTGTTGCAAACTCCGCAATGATTAAAATTCTCATCAAGGATGAAAGATACCTCAATAAAAATCTTGTAGAATACCTAAAAGAACTAAGCGGCAAATCAAAACTTGAAGAACCATCAAAAATGAGTAAAATTTTAATGGAAATAAAAAATAGAATTTTTTATGACAAAATTGACTTTGAAGAGTTCTACGAAAAAACACAAGAAAACAGCGGACTAAGATTGGCGCTTGACTGCATTAAAGAATATGAGAATACACTTAAAAGCAGGAACACAATTGATTTTGCAATGCTTGAATATACCTTTCTTGAAAAGCTAAAGAACAATGAATTAAACTTATTTTTAGATGAAATCAAAATAGTCTTGATTGATGAATATCAGGACACTAATTTGATTCAGGAAGACATTTACTTCACCATTGCCAAATCAGCACTTGAAAATAATGGAAACATTACTGTAGTAGGCGATGATGACCAATCACTTTACAGATTCAGAGGTGCCACTGTTGATTTATTCACAAACTATGAAAAACGAGTTAAAGACAGATTAGGAATTGATGTAGAGGAAATCAACCTAACAACAAATTACCGATCAACAGAAAATATTATTGAACATTGCAATCACTTTGCGGAACTTGATGACGAATATCAAAAAGCAAGAGTTGAAAACAAGCCAAAAATTATCGCTCCAGACTTTGATAAAGATAAAATGCCCATATTGGGAATGTTTAGAAATAATCCAGAAATGTTGGCAAAGGACCTGTCACGATTAATCGACAAATTAGTCAACAAAGGAGAATGTGAAATAAAAGTTTTACAGATTTTAGATGAAAAGTATTACAGAAAAGTCAACGGTGCAATCAACATTGCAAATCTGCAAAAAATCAAACAGGAATCCATAAAAGCAGGTAAAAAAGAAAAGAAAATAACTCTTAAATTAGATAGTGATTATGGTTCTGCTTCCGATATAGCGATTTTATCATATTCTCCAAAAGAGATTCAATATGGAAACCGTTCATTTCTCCATCACTTAAGAAAAAATCTTAAACGACTTAAAAAACCTATAGAAATGTTCAATCCAAGGGGAATTGATTTACCTGATATAGATGTGGTCGCAATATTCTGCGGTCTGATTCTTGAATGCATTGACCCTGAAGGAAGCATTCAAAATTCCGACAAAACAATTCCAAATCTTGCAAAAAGAAATATGATTAGATGGAGATACAGTGCCAAAGAATATATAAAATTAAATCCTGAACCTCATGAGCCAATTTCACTGAATGATTTTGTAACACGCTGGCAGCTTAGAAGACCCTATCCCGAAGTAATCAACGGCATTGAACAAAAATGGCCTAAAACTGCAAGTTTAATGGAACTTGCATACAAATTGACAACATGGATTGAGGATCTGCAGGACGATGTTGAAGGAATAGTATATCTTGAAGCCATTACAAAATCAATAACCCAAACCGGATTTTTCAATGATTTTCACTCAAACATATCATTCAAAAGCCCATATCAAGAAAGGGAATCCGTACTTGAAGCTATATGGAACATATTCATACCCCTTTCAACCGGAGGTGTCAGCATTGATGAATCACTACTTGAAACATTACCTGACAACAGGATAAACGTTTTATCCATTCATCAATCCAAAGGACTGGAATTCCCACTCGTTATAGTAGATGTTGGCTCCAGATTCAAAACAAATGACATCAGAACCCAACGATTAAGATTTCCAAAATCATTATCCGACAAGAAAACCATTGAAGATACTATAAGACAGTACAGCATACTGGGCGAAAGTGACAGAAGCGAAAAGGACAGGTCATTTGATGATTTGACAAGACTTTACTTCGTGGCATTTTCAAGAGCTGAAAGTGTATTGTTATTGGTAGGTCTTAATTCATCCATTGAAGGATACAACAAGAAAAATGATCACTTTGACATACCTAATGTTGCAGTCGGATGGAGTAGAGACGAGAAGTATGTTGGATTTAAGAAGATTTATCTAATATAGGAGATTAATTATGAAATTACCTTCAAGATCAAAAGCATATATCATTCCGGAATACAGCTTAACCGGAGACCTGTTATCATTTTTAACATGCAATTTGCAGTACAGATATCAAAATAAAGGTACCCTTCCCCCTTCAAAACCTGTACAGCGCTGGTTTGGAGAATTTATTCATGGAGTAATGGAAGAAGCATTTATGCAATGGAAACAGAAGAAAACAGAATTTCCATGGGATTGGCTTGATGATATTAGACCAATAGAGGAACAGATTGATTTAAGATTGCAAGCCCGAGGCCTTTATCCCCATGATGAAGATCTGTTTTTCAGTTCAACAAACCATGATGTTGAAAATCTGAATGAACATGACCATAAAAAGTTAGCAAGTGCAAGGGCTGAAAAGGCAATCAACATTTGGGGAAAGCATCTTTTTCCTTTAATTGATTCATCAGAATTACTTATTAAAGGAATAAGAAATATGCCTAAATACGATTCAAACAGAAGCAGATCAAACTATTACGGTATAAATGGAGTTGTTGATGTTTTAACATCCATGAAAATCAATAAAACAATTGAACAAAGTAATTTAGATAATTATGACAATAAGATTATTCAAATTTTAAAGAAAAATAGTGATTTTCGAAAAAGAATAAATGAATCCGAAGACGAAGAGGATTATGAAATAATTATCGATTACAAGGGAATGAAAAGGCCACCGATAGAAGTTGAAAATCCAAAAGCCGAAAATAAATGGGAAAGCCATGAACAGCAGATATTGACATATTCCTGGCTTAGGTCACAACAGGAAGATTCAAAATCAATTTTTGCAGGAATAATATTCTATTTAAATGAACTTGTTCCCTCAAAAGAAGATTTGGCCTTGATTAAAGAAGAAATGAACAATGGTTTAATCGACGATGAAATACTTGAAAAGTACAAAAATGATTTTGATTTGATTGACAGATGGCAGGAAGATGATAAAGCTCCCGAACTAAGCAATGAATTTAAACTGGAAAGGTCAATTCGAATCATTAACATCAACCCTAAAGAAATTGACAAGTCACTTGAAAAATTTGACAATGTTGTTTATGATATTGAAGAATCCCTAATAAATGAAATGAAAGGAAGTAAAATTCAGGAAGCATGGAAAGCAGAAGCCGATGAAAGAACATGCAGTGCCTGCGATTTCAGAACATTTTGCAAAAATAATAAAAACAAAACAAAAGAATTTAAAATTCCATAAAACAAATATAATGTATAGGTGTTATTTATGACAAATTTAGAGAAAAATCAAAAATACTGTGAGGCAATTGAAAATAAAATTAAATTGGATGCAAAACCTGTTGCAATGAAGTTAATTAAAACTGAAGATGAACTTTTGGAAGGATATGAATTAATAGATGAAAAAATAAGACATTGTGAAATGGTCAGAAAAGCATCATTAGGTAGTAAGTTTTACTCCACTCTTGAAGAACAAATGTGTTTAGGTGGAGCAGGAGCTATTGGACTAAGAGATATGCCTCCAAAATTAGCTAACGGCGAAAAATATTTCTCATTAGGAAGATTTCAAGATTTGGAAACTGCTAAAAAATTAACAAGTCAACTTTCCATAGTTGAAGACAAACATTGGGGAATTATTTATGCTCCCCTTGATGAAGCAGATTTCGAGGCAGATGTTATTCAAATCATCACAGAACCTGTAGGTGGAATGAAACTTGCACAAAGTATTGTCTATAAAACCGGTGAAAAAATTAACCCATCATTTGCAGGCATTCAATCACTATGTGGAGATGCATTTGCAAATCCATACATTACAGATGGAATCAACTTCACATTAGGTTGTGACGGTTCAAGAAAAGCGGCAGACATTAAAGATAATGAGATGACTGTTGGAATCAGTGCAGCCAAAATAGAAGAAGTTATTTCCGGATTAGACTCAATCTAAAAGGTTTAAATAATCTTCATAATGATTTATATTCAATAATTCTTTTTCATTTTTTTCTTTTATTCCATAAAATATATAACCATCGGCAAAAATTTTTCTAAGAATAGGATTTAAGTTGTCATCCTCATTTTCGAGATAACCCATTAAATTTTTTCTATGAGCTACAAAAGGCATGCCTAACCCTTCAGCAGTGTCCAATAATCCTGTTTTCCTTCTTCTTAAAATGGAAATTGTCTTTTCAGGATTTTCAGAATTTTGACTTATATCAATCATCCTATTGAATGTTTCAGAGGATACTGTAGGCTGGTCTCCAGTGATACATAATGCATATTCGCAACTTGAATTTGAAAGACCATTAAAAAGAGAAGTTGACAAACCTACATCAACAGGATTATTTTTAATGAACTTTACAGAGCCTTTATAATTATCGCCAATAGCTTCTTTTATTTCACTAGCATAATGTCCAAGTACAACAATACATTCATCAATATTTGCAGATAATGCATTATCAATTGTTGTCTCCAGAACTGTCTTATTGTTGAAAGGTAAAATAAGTTTATTCTTTAAATCAAGATTTCTAGAAATTTGATCCTTACGCATTCTGGAATTTTTACCAGCTGCTGTAATAATAGTTGAAATTGACATATAAATAAAAAAAAAAAGAAGATATATTTTAGTTATTCGGAATATATCTTACGATTGTACAGTAAATACCCATGCCGACACCTTCGCCTTCGGTCCACATGATAATCTTTACGGGATAATTATGATTATTAGTTACTGTAACTCCGCTTGCTGGGTTGTAACCAAATAATACTGCACTTTCATCAGAAGTTAATCCTACCGGCATTTCAAAACCTTCAGCTAATGCAGCATCTCTTAAAGCTCTCGCAGGAGGACATACACCATGTGCAGCACTTCCGCCTGGTGCAGAAGCATCGTTTGCAGATTCAAAGTATACATAATCTTTACCACTACTTGTGGAATTTGGTGGTATGATTGTACCGTTCCATGCTTCTACAAATTGATGAGCGTTAACTTCCCTGATTGAATCTCCATATTCTGGATGTGAATCAAAAGTGGTTGATCCCTGTCCACCTTGCTGTTCAGTATAATTACCTGAATATAATAAGATTGGTGAACCTGTTGGGTATTCAGCAGCATAATCCACTACATCCTGTCCAAAAATACGAGGTACATCAGAAGCTACAATATCATTTCTTCCATCGGAAAATCCAACCATTCCCTTATCGATAGTGAAATTATCTCCCTCTTGAGCGTCATAATTATACCAACTTACAATGGTATCATTATTAAAGTATTCACTTGAGAAATTCAAATGTTTAATTTCACTTGCAGGAATTGATTTTATTACTTTTCCATTTTCTACAAGGTCTACACCTGAAGAAGTTTTGGTTAAAACCTTGGATGGTGCACTATATCCCCACACATAGTTATCTGGTCCTTTGACAGCCAACTTATCTCCTTCAAATGTTAAATATCCCGGTCCATCTATTCCTTCAGCTCTACCATATGAATCTATTCCCTCACTTGACACAGTTGTAAAATCAAATGGTACCACACCAGTTGAAAGGGACATTAAGATTCCATGAATATCAAATGCCATTAGCTGATGGCCTATGAATCCCACATTAGACAAAAAAGGAAGTTGTATAGTATTATTCTGACCTAAAATAGAATCGCCATCAAATATTGATTGCCCAACAGTTAAATTGTAAGTTTCGGCAATGGACTGACCAGTGTACGGGGTACTATTTACAAATGTGAAAGCAAATAAAAGAACACTAACAGAAAACAATACTAAAATTATTGTGATTGATTTATTTCTCCAACTTTTACTCATTATAATACACCATAAATTAATAACATGAATTTATATATTTAACATTGTATAAATACATTATGATAATTTTTCAGAAATTAATTTAATTCTTTCTTGAATGTTAATAATGACATCTTGACCATTGCCTCCAATGAGTATTGCATCCTCATGAGAATATTCCGCAACAAGTTCAATAATTTCATCAAGAGAATTGACAGTAATTATATTGCCTTCATAACCCAAGGAGTTTAATCGGTAAATGGCAAGATCCAAAGTGTCATCAAGACCAGGAAAGAGTACAATAACTTCAGGATTATATTTGACTGCAACATCCAGAATATCCAGTCTGTGCTCTTCGTTGTGACGTGGAGTGCCTAAAAATATTGCATAAAAATCTTTTTCAGCCAATACCGAAGCTAAAGCGTCTGAATTATCAGTTTTACCAACATAAACAGATGCATCATTTATCCTATAAACATCCAATCTTCCCTGAACAGCTTTAAATTCTGCGAGAGTGGACCTGATAATGTCCTTAGGTATTTTTAACTCTTTTGAAATTGCGGTCGCCAAACCGGCATTGAGCAAATTAAATTTTCCAAAAACATTCAATTCATCCTGATATTCAAAATAAGAAATGTGTTTGCTTGCAGAATCTTTAAAATCACTGTTAAAATCTTGATCGAATGCAGTGAAAATTGTTTTATCCTCAAAAAACCTTACCAATGCATTTTTATAATTGGCAATTGTCTTGTGGACATTCATATGATCATTCCCTATGTTTGTAAGGCCAATCAAGTCAAAGTCAAATGAATATCTGCAGAAGTCCAAAGTCATGTCGCAAACTTCAACTAGCAGTATATCATAATCTCCGTCATTGGCTTCAAGCATCAAATCATAATAACCTGAAAATCCTCCACCGCCATTGCCACCGACCAAAACTTTTTTGCCGGCGCTTTCCAAAATATCTCTCAACATATGGACAGTAGTTGTCTTTCCGTTGGTTCCAGTAATTCCAATTGTAAAGATATCCTTATGTTTTTGGACAACATCGCTTAACAAATCCCCATCTTCAAGCAGCCTTTCTGCAAACGCACCTCCAAACATGCTGGGACTGATTGCTATAGCATCACATTGCTCTATGGCATAAGGATTAGTAAATCCCAAATCAACAGTCAAATTATCTCCAACAATAGAAACGGTCTGTTCACTATCCAACATATTCATAGACAAACGTGGTAAATTCAAACCGGACAAATCAACATTAATATTCAAATCAGTGGCATAAACTTCCCATCCATGATTTAAAAGAGAAGTTACCGCTTTTTTTCCTTCTACACCCAATCCAATAACAGCAGCTTTCATAAAAAATTTCCTTATATAACTAGTTCTATACAATAGTACAACTTTAAAATTAATAAATATTTTGAAAAGAAATTTTTTATATAATGACAAGTATAATAAAAGCAAGGTGGTAAAATGTTCGAAGATGAAAAAGACGATAAAATTTACAATCTCATTATAAGCAACGGTATTGATGAAAACAAAGAATATGGACAATTTACTGAAAAATTATTTTCCAAAGTGGATTTTTTATGGAAAGAATCAATATCCGGCGATTATTCATTGGCGGGAGAGGCATTTTACAAAAATGTGGATGGAATAATATTATTATCGGGATTATACAGTAATAACAAGGAATTATTTGAAACTCTATTGGATGCAGGTGAAAAATATAGTGTCCCAATAATTTTAGTAAGACCAATTGGAGTTGAAGAAGTTCCTGAAATATTGGAAAAAAAAGCTGCAACCATCGTCGGTTGGAATGCAAACTGCATAGTCGATGCAATTAAAAATGCAGAAGAACTAATGTAAAAAAAAAATAAAAAAAGCAATGATATTACATCATAACTTTTGAAATACCATTTTCTTTTTCAACTTTTATTATGTTGTCAGCTGCATTTTCAAGCTGACTTTCATGAGTAACAATAATCATTTGAGGAAGCAAAGACATGTCCTTCAATAGATTAATCAACTCATGCCTTCTGGAACTGTCCAAATGAATTGTTGGTTCATCCAGCATTATTGTATCCAAATCACCTTTGGAAATTGCCTGAGTAATACCAAGTCTCAACGCAAGGGCAATAGCTATCTTTTCACCGCCACTGACCATACTCATTGAAGATTCACCTTCAGGACCATAGACTGTGACATCATACTCATCATCCAAAGTCAAGTCAGAATAGTTGAAGTTGAATTCATTAAAGAATTCCTTAGTGTGCTTTTGGATTAAAGGTCTTGAAATATTTCTTAAATCTTTTTGAACACCATTCTTACTGTATAATTCTCTGATATTCTTTAGCATTTGAATATAATTATCAAGATTATCATATTCCTTTTTAAACTTATCAGCAGTTATGATTTTTTCATTTAACTCCTTGATGTAAGCTATTGATTCACGTGCCCTACCCTTAATTTCAGAAAGCTCTGAATTAAAAGTATTTTTACGTCTTTCATATAACTCTGAGCGATAAATAATCTGTTCATACTTCTCCTCATCATATAAAGATGCTTCAATCTTATTTTGAATTATGTCAATCTGATTTTTGGAAACACCAATGTCTTCCTTGATTGAATCATGCTGGGAAATCAATGATTTTTTGTTTTGAACAAAGCCTTTAAGCTGATTGAATTCCTCGTTCTTTTTTTTCAAATCAACAATACGGTCATGGAGTTCAGATGCACTGATATCTCCACTCAAATGAGGATCCTGATTAATCGCCAATTTAATATTTTTGACATGATTGTCAATTTCATTGTTAACCTGATTTAACTTATATTGAGCCTCAGTTTCACTACCCAAGACATCAAGTGCACCTTTAGCCTGCACATAAGCATCATAGGATTCCTTATAAGATTCTTTAGCTTCCCTTTCACGAGCAATAACAAGGATGAGTTCACCTAACTTATCACTGATGTATTCCTTGGATTCAAGGCTTTCATCAATTTCATTTAGTTTAACAACTTCATTTTGCAAATGAGAGAATTTCTGTTTGTATTCTACAATCTTTTTGGATAAATCCTGAAGTTTGGATTGCTTTTCTTCAAAGCTTTCCTTATTTTTTATTAGCAATTCAACATCCTCTTCAGTTTCCAGAATCAGTTTTTCATTTTCATCAATGGATGCCCTGTAACCTTCAATCAATTCTTTTTTCTGATTGGAACTGATATCTGACTGACAGACAGGACATTTATTGTCCACATCATTAAGTTCATCCAGCGGTTTTTGAGCTGCCTTTATATTTTGCTTGAATTCGACCAGATTTTCCTTTTTGGAAACGATGTCCTCGGACAATTTTTCAATGCTTCCGGCAACTTCATTACTATAATCATTTGTAACTTCTTCAATCTGATTAAAATGATCTACTTCAGCTAAAATATCCTGTGACAAACCATAATCGGATAATTTATCTTTAGACCTTGAGAAAAAGTCTTCAATGTCATTTCTTTCATGTTCAATATTTGACAACAGTTCTTTTTTATCTTTCTCAAGCTTAGCTGCAGTGGCCAATTGCTTTTCGAGATTGATTTTTTGATTGTTCAATTTATTGATTTCCTCATCGGAAGCTAAAAATTTATTGTATTCTTCCTTTTTAGCATTAGTAATTTCCTTTTGAGCATCAATTGAAGCAAGCTTATTTTTGATATCATCTTCATCTTTTTTCAGTCTTTGAATGCTAGTAACGGATTTTTCAAAGTCCAGATATATATCCAATTTTGAAACATACTTTTCAAGTCTTGAAATTTGGTCTTCAGCTTCAGTTATTTTATCCAAATTATCCTGTACAAGATGTTTATCGCTTTCCAGTTTGGATAAAGTCTTTTGCTCATTTTCAAGATTATTTACTTGGGTTTCATAAATCTCCTTTTCCCTTTCCATATTTCTTTTGCTTTCGGAAATGTCTTTTAGGGAAGTTGTAACATCTTCAATCTGTTCTTCAAGTTCATGACCTCTGTCCTTAAGGGATTCCAATTCTGACTTTTTCTTTGCATATTCTTCCTTTAATTCATTAGAATTGTACAATTTACCCTTAAGTTCAGCCAATTGATTTTCATAACCGTTAATGAATGGCAATAAATTTTTCCAAGCCTTTTCCAATGAATCTATTCCAAGTAACTTGGCAATTAATTCTTTTTTCTCAGCAGGAGTCTTATCCACCAATTCAGCAATTTCCCCCTGCCTGATATAAATGGCATTTAGGAACAAATCAGAGTCTATATCTAAAATTTGGCGAATTTCATTTGCCACTTCCTTATCTCCAGTGCATATGTGTACAAATCCTCCATCTTTTGAGGTTTTCTTGTAAATGGATGATTTTAACATTGACTTTTTAGTACGAACAATCTTATATTCCCTGTTGTTAGAACTGAATTCCAACTCAACGGTCATTGATTCTGCATTGTTTCGAACCAAATCATCAATTCTTTTTGCAGTGTGCTGCTTGAATAAAGCAAAGCTAATTCCTTCCAAAATTGTAGATTTTCCAGCACCGTTTTCACCTACAATAACGCTGATTCCCTTTTCAAAATTTATAGTAGTATTTTCATGAGATTTAAAATTAATTAACTTTAACTTTGTGAAAATCATTCTAAAACCTCCCTGAATGTAACTTGAACATCCTTATGGTCCTCGTCTGATGGTTCCGGTTCATCTTCAGTTTTCAGTTCATTTTCCCTAATTTCACTGTGATAGTACTCATCAAAGAACTGATTTAGTATGTCATCGGCTTCATCGATTTTATCTTTTGACAAGTAATTGTATACATCCAATCCTAATCTAGTAACTGAATCATCACCATATCCTTCCAACTGTTCTTTAAGAATTTCTACAGGTCCTAAAGAATCTTTCTGGTTTATGATAACATCAATATCCTCTTCACCAGCCATATTAAATGTCGGTCTGATCATTAAGGATAACTCACCAAGCTCCTCTTTAATTAATTCATAAACCCGGTTGGTATCTGATTCGACATTGTTTATTTTCAAATCTAAAATCGGTTTTTTATCAAACCCGACAATTGTCTCCTTTAAGCCTGCCACACCGCTTTCCAATTTGTTATAATCAAGAGATCTTTCAATGAAAGTACGGGATATGTCAACTTTAACTCTTTTAACAACAGGTTTTGGACCATCGAAATCAACAACAACAAAACCTTTACCATTTTCCTTATAGTCTTTCAATTCATTAGTCTTCCATACTTCACTAGAACCAGGATAAACCAGTTTTCCATTTCCAAAATTATCATTAATGTAATTGTGAATATGTCCCAATGCATAATAATTAAAATTATCCGGCAAGTCTCCAATTTCAAGTTCGAAATTTGGACCGAAGTATTTGTCAATTCCCTGGTGCAATACCAGAATTGACTTTTCATGTTTAGCGGCCTTTTTTGACAAATCAGCCAATTTTGATTTCAGATTTTTAACCTGAGATGATGGATAAAATGGCAAACCTGCAATAAAAATATCACCATGCATATATGTGGTATTTATCGGACTAATGACCTTCAAACCTAATTTTTTAAAGATTACTTGAGGAGGGATTGAATCGTTACGCATTACAATATCATGATTTCCTGCTATTGCATACATAGGAATTCCAGCACCTTTCAACTTAAGCAATCCTTTTTGAAATGTTAAAAGCGCCATTGGAGATGGTCTTGCGGTTTCAAATAAGTCTCCACTATGAATCACAAAGTCTACTTTTTCTTCAATTATCTTATCTATAACCTTTTCAAACACTTCATAAAAGTCTTTTTCACGTTCAATTAAACCGAACTGACGATAACCTAAATGAGTGTCTGCTAAATGTGCAAATTTCATTATATTACCTTTTTTTGTCAATTGTATATAACCAATTTAAACACTTAATCAAAGTATTTAAGTGAATAATATTATATCCCACTGAATATTTAATTGTTTGTAAACAGAGCATTTGAAAAGTAAAAAATAGTTTATTCAGTGAATTTAAAATTGATTTGAAAATAAAAAAGTAAATAAAAATAAATTGATGTAAATTAATCACCAATCATATAATGCAGCCATATTGCTAAATCGGGCAATACATTTAACTTTCGCCTAAGAGGGATGAAATCAAATGATAATTTTTTAATATCCTCCATAACACCATTATCAAATGTATAATCATCTACTTTAACATATAAAACAACAAATGACCAATCAGGATATTCAAAGTCGGTGTTAAGAATCAAATCAAATTTTCCAGTTGGAAATGTTTCAGATAATCTAGATTTAAGTTCATTTAACAACACAATTAGTCCTTTATGCTCTTTTATATAACCATGAACTTTATCATAATGGCGCAAATTATAGAAATCTCCTAGTTTATCATATTCCATATCAAATAATTCATCATCATTTTCTAAGTTTTTAACAAAATCTAATACCTCCACCAATAACACCTCACAAATTATAAGGAGGATTATTCCTCAAAACATTTAAAGATTTAAAAGCATTATTATTTGTTTGAATGACTTATAAAATCCTTCCACTGAAACATATTAATTACTCCTATAAAATTGATTTCATTTTAAAAAATTGTAATAACCACATTAAATTGATTTAAAATGGATTACATTTCACAATATTTAATTTCAAGTAATAATATGATGAATTGAATATAAAAAAGTTTCTAAATATCCCTATACAATATTTTAAGGTAAAAACAATATTAAAAATAAAAAAAATAATGGATTAATAATTATAACCCATTTCCATGCTTAATTTCTCTTGGTCATCAATTTCTTCCTGCTCTTTTTTCTTAATATCAGCAAAATAAGAAACAATGTCCAGGTCATCTCCATGAATACGACCTTCAAACTGATCTATTTTGACTAAAGTAGGCACCCTACTCATCAAACCCAATACAATAGCTTCACCAACATTCAAAGAAGGAAGCTGATTAATTAAATCTTGTGACAAGCTTTCACTTGCTGATTGAACATGCCTTTGGTCTTCAGGTTCAACAAGTCTCAATATGATCATATTATTCATCTGAGACAAAGCATCATGGTCGACAGTTTTTGGAGATTGGCTTACCAGACATAAACCTAAACCGAATTTACGACCTTCCCTTGCAACCCTCTGAATCCATCGTTTGGAATCAGAATCACGTTTATTTGGAGCCAATATATGAGCTTCTTCCAATACAAAAAATACTGGAAAATCCAAAGTATTGGTATTTTTTCCATGAACCGCATTTTTTCTTCTTTGCAGGGCATTTCTCATGATATGGCTTACAAGCACATTGGCAATTGATTCATCAGACTGACTTAAATCCAACACATTAGCATGACCTATTTTAATGCTGGTTAAAATATTTCCAATATTATTATCAAAAATATTGGAGTATTTATCCATTGAATCATCAATCTTATTCATCACATCAACAATCTGTTTATCTGACCCTTCTACTTGAGAATCCGCATCCAAAATATCATAAATAATTTGTAGGAAGTTATTGGTATGTGCTGTTCCATTACCAACCATTTCCTTAGCTTCCTTAAAAGCTCTTCTGAAATGCCTTTCTTGAATATAACCATTACTTGGAATATTCACCAACTTTTTTATTTCATGAAAAGACATATAGACAGGATTGATTTTAGGTCTGATTACATTCACATCACCGTTGGGAAATTCAGCACCCACATACTCACCATGCATATCAAATACAAAAACAGGGACGTCATATCCCAACATTTGATCTATCAAAACGGAAACAGTATTTGATTTACCTGCTCCAGTCATTGCTAAAATAGCAAGATGTCTTGATAAAATAGGATTTGCTTCGACATTCACATCCACATCACTTTGATTTACTAGACAACCTAATTTAATAGGATTTTTGACCTGAAAAATTTCCTTCAGAGTATCCTTATCCGCAAGTCTGATTTCAGTTCCAGGAAGCACAGGAGTTCTTGGCAATTTCAAATTGTCATTGACATCCCCCAAAATTTTAACTTTTCCTCTGATATAGTTATCGTCAACTCCAATTCTTGAAATCTTTTGGATAGCTTTAAAATCATTAATGTCAACATTTAGCGCATCATTTCCCCTAATTAAATTTTCAATCATCCCCAAAACTTTTTTACCGTCATATTCTATGGTTACATATTCTCCCACTTTTGGCATTTTATCTGAAATAAAAGTAACTTCCGAAAGTGATGTTTCACCGACACAAATTCCAACTACCATTTAAACCACCTATAACATTTCCCTGTTTGTTGTTTCATAAATCTTTGCAATCTTCAACAATTCTTTAATATTTCTATCCGTAATAACAACATCATTATGAGCCTTACTAAGAAGATACGGATATCCCTGGACAGACAATACATTAATTTTCTCTATAATGTCAATCACTTCACTTATTGAAGCCTTGTAAGGAACTTCCACTTTCAAAACATTCTTGTTATCCTGCAATCTGACATAAAATACAGTAAATTTCAATTGTTTGAAAAAGTCATTGAAATACTGGAAAGGAGCATTTTTAAAAACTCTCCTATATTCAATCTTTGACAATCCCTGCTTTTTATCTGTAAGATTGTCAAGAATTGAAATGTCCGGAATATTCCAGTTGAACAAATCATTGTCTGAAGAGGTTTTGGATATGGAAATAATCTTCTTTTTGTTTTCCAAAAGTTCTTTCAGAAGTACAATCTTTTCAATTGATGATAAATGAAGGTCAAAATCCTCTTTTTGCTCATAATTTTCATTTACACTTACATCAGCTAGCACCCTTTCCTTGATTTGTGGAAAAACAAATCCATATGGAGTTACTTCAAGCCGTCTCTTGAATTCATTCAGGAGTGCATCATCGAGATTGTCTCTGATTTTTGAAGGCAGTTCAGCACCTCGCGGATATGCGTTTTCCAAATCTCCTAAAATGGAACCGTCAAACATATAATAATCCACATCATACTCGTTGAGGGCTCTAAGTGCACATTTAAGCTCCAGTATTGACATGTAGTTACCTAAAAGTTCATCCAAAAAAGAGATATGATTAATCTCTAGAATGTCTGCATCATCGATTTTCTTTATTTCGCCATCGTAGATTATTGATTCGGCCCCCACAGCACAGAAGTTGCTTTTAAGAAATTTCTTTTTGTTGAAGCTTCCATCTCCTGCTGCAATAGAAAACTCATCAGAACTTTCCCCAAATTCTCTTGAAAACCAGTTTGCTTCCAGTTGAGAGTCCAGATTATTATCTGATTCAATATCGTGTATGAATCCTCTTTTAGCGATGGCCTTTTCATATAGTGAATTTAACATAATAATTCCTATGTTAATAATATAATAAAAAAGTGTGGTAAGAGCAGTTGAAAACTACTCCATGGAAGCCTTTTTAATGGCTCCAGTCAATTCTTGAATTTTAGCTTGAACATCATCGGCATCTTCTACAACAGTACCTGTTACAATAATGTCCCCACCAGCTTTTGCTGCTGTGTAAGCCGCTTTAGCATCACGAATTCCACCACCGACAACTACAATCATATTGTCAGTAGCTTTTTTGGTGTATGCAATCATTTCCGGAGGAATTGGTTCTGATGCTCCTGAACCTGCTTCAATATAGAAAAATTTCATTCCGAACATTTCTGCAGACATTGCATAAACAGCAGGTATTTTAGGTTTGTTTCTTGGCACCAACTTTGCATCTCCAACCCATCCGACGGTTCCGCCAGGTTCTGCAACCATATATGCCATTGATAATATTTCCATTCCTGATGCCTTTACTGCAGGTGCTGCCAATGCCTGAGCACCGTTAATCCAATACGGATTAGTGGAGTTGACATAACTCATATAAAATATTGCATCTGCGTATCGGCTTACACTGCTAGTATTTCCCGGAAAAATAATAATCGGAACAGCGATGTTTTCAGACAATATCCTGCAGGTATTGTTAACATCATCTCCATTGACTGTAGATCCACCTATCATAATTCCATCAGTACCACCTTCGATTGCTGCTGTAGCTATATCAAGAGCTTCTTCAGGTGTCTGTTCATCAGGATCAATTAAAGTGAAATGTATTTTCCTTGTTTTTAATATATCTCTAATGTAATTTTCAACGTCTTTCATAAGAATACCTAAAATAAGTTTTATTAAAAATAATATATTAAATTAATTGTTTAAAAAAATAATAAAAAAAGTAAAAGAGAATAAGTCTATCCTCTTGGTTCTTTAGCTTTGAATCTTAAACCTTTGTAACCACATTTTCTGCAAGTAGTTGCAGCAGCAGGGTTACGAGCATTACATTTTAAGCAGATTTTTACATTGAACATTCTGTTTTCTGCTTCTTCAAATCTTGCCATTAATAACTCCTCCT